>JBFFYZ010000125.1:0-6169 GCA_041568895.1 Nitrospiraceae bacterium | reverse complement strand
GGGATAGATTGACAAGATCTGAATTCCTCTGGTAGAACCTGCGCCCAATGTACCTCCCATCTTCCAAACAAGGCGTTCGATCCTTCTCCGGCCAAGCTGTGGCCGTCCTGGTGACCTGTATTCTCCTGGTCCTGGCTCCCTTTGCCGGGGCACTGGCGGTTCACCATGAGCTGGCCGCCGTGGACCACGACGGCCACCAGCACTCCGAGTTTGACCTCTGCCAGTGGGTCCAGCACAACACGAGTGGATCCGTCCTTCTGGATCTTCCCGCCGTCGAGTCTTTTCTCATCCCGGGACTCCATCAGTTCCCGGAGCCGGCAGCCCTGTTGCCGGTTCGTCTGGTTCGATTGGCCCAGCCCCGCGCCCCCCCCCTTTCCTGAATTCTTCTGCGATTCCCTCACAACGGTGCCAGGAAAAAGTTGGTTGCCCAGCAGGTTCTGCTGGACAGCCCGCATTCCTGGCCAGGGCATCTTTCATACATACAGAAGATAAGGGGAAGGGGAGGAGCCAATGCGTCCTTGGTTGACGGCAGCTGTCGGCGTCCTGGTCTTGGGGATGTTGCCGGCTTGGGGACATGACGGGCATGACGGGCATGACTCCCATCGGACATCCGGAGTTGGAGGCGGAAGCGTCCACGATCAGTACAAACAACAGATCGCGGCCATGGAGGCCCAGCTTCGCGCCATTCGGGAGCAGATTCGCGAACAGGAAGAGCGGCAGAGACTGACCGCCCAGACGACGAACCAGCCCCCTGGCCAAGGCCAGCGGGAGAGGGAGGAAAAGGACCGCAGCCAGTCGGTCGAAGGTGCCTTTCCTGGAGCCAAAATTCCCTCCCGACCGAAGGATATTCTTCCCCGGTCTGGTGCTGAGCCGTTGGACGTGCCCCGCGGGCTCGAGGAGACCGTGGATCCCCAAAAGGCCGCCGTGTTGCAACAGCGGAGCCTGATGAGCCGGTTCAACCCGGCCTTCGGGGTCGTCATCAATACCGTGGGCGGCTACAATCAACGGACGCTCCGGTATAACCAGGGGAATGGCCCCGATGCGGGGCAGCCGGTCGGAACCCGGTGGCCCTCCGGTTTTCACGCCAACCTTCAGGACCTGGAAATGTTCGCGGCGGCGGATGTAGATACCTTCGCGAGGGCCTACGCGGTGGTGACCGGGCACGCAGAGGGGGTGGATCAGCGCGGGGAAGAGAATTTTGGGAAGGCCGTGCTCCACGTCGAGGAGGCGGCCATCCAGACGACCTCGCTTCCGTATAACCTGTCCATCCGTGCCGGCCGGTTCTTTGCCGATTTCGGATATTTGCCTCGGCGCCACTCCCACGACCTGCCGTTCGTGGATCGGCCACCCACCCTGGCACAAATGTTTTCGGAGGCGCAGGCCGACGGAGTGGAGGTGACGTGGCTGGCGCCCACGCCGATTTACCTCAAGTTCAATGCGGCTTATGCCAGCCGGTTCGGTGAGGTCGTGGAGGATCCGCTCAGTTTTTTCCGACAGCAGGTGATCCAGGGGAACACCTTCCTGGGCAAGGTCACCACTTATTATGACCTCACGGACGATCACAACGTGGAACTGGGGCTGTCGGTCGCCCATGCGCCCCAGTCCCGCGCCGTAGCCGGAACCGGGGTCGTCGAGGGCGATGCGATCGAACGGAGCATTTACGACCTGGATTTTCATTATCGCTGGTACCCCTTGGGCCGCGGGTTGCGGCAAAGCCTGTCTATCCACGGGGAAATCCTGTATGACACCGGGCAGGGCCGACGGGATGTGTTCGGGAATACTGTGCGCCAGGGCGCCTGGGGCGGCTACGTGTACGCGGAATATCGGCTGTCCAAACAGTGGCGCCCGGGCTTCCGGTTTGATTACCATCAGGAACCCACGGAGCCGGCGCTGGTGGCGAACCCCTTGACCGGGGCGTTTGGGTCGACCGTGAACCTCAACGGGAATCGCACCGACGTCCGGACCTATTCCCCCTACCTCACGTGGTACCTCAGCGAGTTCAACCGGCTCCTGCTCCAATACAACCGGACGGAACGGGGCAACGCGAGCGACTCCCATGCGGTCCTGTTGTCGTGGAACGTCGTATTGGGAAGCCATGTCCATGGATTTACGGAGCGTGACTAACAGGATGTTGAAAAAGTCCTCCAGCGTGGTCCTGGCGCTGATCGCTGTGTGCGGCTTGCTCATCATGGGCATGGCGGGGCGTCCCCCGGTGGGAAAGGGGGGACAGCTCAGGGTGATCGCCTCGATTCCGGACCTCGCCGATATCGCCGCACGCGTCGGCGGGGATCTGGTCACGGTGGAGAGCTTGGCGCGCGGCGTGGAGGATCCCCACGGCGTCCCCATCAAGCCCAGCTTTCTGCCCAAGCTCAACCAGGCCGATCTGCTGCTCGTCATGGGGATGGAGCATGAGCACGCCTGGCTGGACGCGTTGGTCGCGGAGGCCAGGAATCCCAGGATCCTGACGCAAGGGCCTGGGTATGTGGACTGCTCGGTTCATATTACGCCCAAGCAGGTGCCGGTGAACCTCTCGCGCAGCGAGGGGGACCTTCATCCGGAGGGGAATCCGCATTACAACCTCGACCCGGAAAACGGGAAGCTGATCGCCCGGGCCATTGCGGAGGGCCTGGGGCGGAATTATCCCGAAGGACGGGTCGTGTTCGACGCCAACCTCCGCCTGTTCGAGCAGGAACTGGATCGGCGAATCCAGGAGTGGCTGAAGCAGGCCGCGCCCCTGAAAGGCGTTCGGTTCGTCTCCTATCACCAGGATACGATCTATTTTGCCGACCGGTTCGGTTTGATCGAAGTGGGGCAGATCGAGCTGAAGCCCGGGATCGAGCCCACCCAGAATCATCTCGTGGAGCTGGTGAAGCGGATGAAGGCCGAGGGCGTGACCCTCGTCATCCGCGAGCCCCAGTACAGCGAGAAGTTGCCAAACCGGATCGCACAGGAGACCGGCGCCAAGGTCGTCAAGTTCCCCATCATGGTCGGAGGGGCTTCCGGCATCAAGACCTACGAGGACCTGATCGAGTACAATTTGCGGGCCCTGCTGGCCGCGGTTCGACAAGGATAGGCGGGCCCTTCGGGGCAGGCGGACTCGTTGCCAAAAACGAATGCTGTAATGGATCTCATGCCTCCACTGGTGGCCCTCTCCAACGTGACGGTCGGATTTCCGGGGCATCCCGTCCTGCAGGGACTGTCGTTCCAGGTTCAGGCCGGCGACCGGGTGGCCCTCCTCGGGCCGAACGGATGCGGGAAGAGTGCCCTGCTTAAAACGCTATTGGGCATCTTGCCGCCCCTGTCGGGTCAGGTCCGCTTGGAGCCGGCAACCGGTGGGCGGACCCTGGCCTTTGGCTATGTTCCGCAACGGGGAACCCTGGAGATGGTCCTTCCCCTCACCGTGCAGGAGGTGGTCCAGATGGGGATTTTTGGCCGGCTCCGTCCCGGCCAACGGGTGGGTCCTCAGGAACGGCACAAGCTGAGCCGGTGTCTGGAAGAGGTCGGCGCGGCGGATTTAAGCAGGCGACCCTTCGGCCAGTTGTCCGGTGGTCAACAGCAGCGCGTCCTGATCGCGCGGGCGTTGGTAGGCGACCCCGATCTGTTGGTGCTGGATGAGCCGTTGGCCGGGGTGGACCCCCAGACCGTGGAGACCATCGTGACGTTGTTGGGCAAACTGACCGCCTCGATGGGGCTCACTCTCCTGTGGGCCAGCCACCATTTGCCTGCGGTCCGAAAAGTCGTGCGGGAGGTTATTTGGATCGACCGAGGCCGCCTCGTCCGGGGGCCGGTCGCCGAGATGTTGGCGCCCGATCGGATTCGGACCTTGCTGCAAGCCGAAGGCTTGATCGACGAACAGGATCACCTATGACGGCCCTGTTGGACCTCCTGGCTCCGGATTTTCTACTCCGCAACGCGCTGGTCGGCGGCGTGATCATCGGGCTGGTGGCCCCGCTGGTCGGCCTCTTCGTCTTTATGCGGCGGATGGTGTTTCTGGGAGTGGCGCTCCCGCAAATCTCCGCGGCGGGCATCGCCGGGGCGGTCTTCTGGCACGCCACCTTTCACCGGCATGGGGACCCGAACATCAGTGACTTCGTGGTGGCGTTAATCGGGTCCACCCTGTTTACCACGGTCGCGATGGTCCTGTTGGCGCTGTTCGAGCGGCATCGCCGTGGGCTCATCGAAGGACGCATTGGCGCGCTCTACGCCTTCGCCGGGGCGCTCACTATTCTCTTGTTGGCGTCGGATCGGATTGCGGAGATCGGGGTGGTCGGCCTGTTGAAGGGCCAGATCGTGGCGATCTCCGATACGGAGTTGGAGATACTGTCGGTCTGCTATGGGATCGTGGTGGTCGCGATCTGGGCCTTCCGCCGGGAGCTGCTGCTGGTGTCGGTGGATCGAGACCTCGCGGTGTGTTTGGGAAAGCGGGTGTGGGTCTGGGACCTGGTCCTGTTCGGGATCGTGGGCACGACCATCTCCCTCGGCGTCCTGGTCGTGGGGCCGTTGGTCCTGTTTGGGTTTCTCGTCATTCCCCCTCTCATTGCCAGTCGGCTGGCGATCGGAATGCGGAGATTGGCCTGGTCGGCCTCGGCCGTCGGGGGCGGCACGGCGCTGATCGGATTCTATCTGGCCTATCGGCTCGACTGGCCCACCGGCCCGACCGATGTCGCCTTGGTCTCCCTCGTACTGGCCCTGGTCGCGGCGGGCCAGGCCATCGGAGCCAGGGTCCGCCCCTTCTTCGCAGGTCCGCCGACGTGGCGCCTATGAGCTTTCCGGCGGCCTCAGGGAGGCGGCCTGGTATGAAGTCACAGGCAGGCACGAGTGCCTGGGGTCTGGTCGGAACCCTGGTCGGCCTGGCGAGCCTGGTCGCGGGCTGTCTGGCCATGGTGGACCCGGAAGACCGGGAGTTTCTCCGCGTCGAGAATTCCCCGTCGGGCTCGGCTCCTAACAAGGCTTCTTCCTTCGTCCTCACGGTGCTGCCGGTCTACAATGGGACCGGGAAGCGGTTGCGGCTGCAAAAAGATGAACGGCTGGGGGCGCTGGAAGGAGTGCTGGTGGCCCAGGACCCGGCTCACCCCACGATACCAGAACTCTTGCAAGCCGGATGGCTCTTGACGCTGGACGCGGAGGGCCAGGCGGTGAGGGACATGGGGTGGACCAACGGGCGCGTTCGGACGGCACCCGCGTCGGTCGAGGAAGCCTGGCGAGCGGCTATTGCAGCCCGGTTGGACGGACCGGTCGTCTGGGTCAAATTGACCGGCTGGGAGGATGCCGACTGGCGGGTGCGGCGTGCGGTACGGCTTTCCGCCGAGGTGACCACGTTCAGGGCCGGCGAGGAGCGCTCGATCCAGGTGCGCCTCATTCAGGATCGGCGGTTCTTGATTCCCATCACCTTCACCTCGTTGGCGCAAGCCGTCGGTGACGTGGGGGGACGATTGGCGCGGGAGATCGGCAGTCCCTAGCAGGTTGTCGAGCAGGGCCACCGGAGAAGAGGGAAGTTTCATGGGGTGGGATGCCGCGATTGTGGAAATGATCAACGGGCTGGCCGGGCAGTGGGCCTGGCTGGACGAGATCATGTTGCTGCTGACCGGTCCCAGCTCGCTGTACCTGCCCATTGGGCTGACGTTCGGCTATTGGCTGTGGGTAAAACGCCGGGAGGCGCTCATCGGAGCGCCGCTTCTCGTCGGCCTGGTCGGTCTCGTGGACTTCCTGGGCGCTCAGCTCAAACATGTGGTGGGGCGGGTCAGGCCCTGCGAGGCCCTGGAAGGGATCCGCCTGTTGGTGGGATGCGGCAGCACCGGGAGCTTCCCCTCCAACCACGCGGTGAACACGGCCGTGGTCGCGGCCTTTGCCCAGGTACTCTATCCCAAGACCGGCTGGGTGCTCTGGCCGGTGGTGGGTCTGGTCGGGTTCTCCCGCATCTACGTCGGCGCGCATTATGCCACCGATGTACTCGGGGGATGGATGCTGGGTGGCCTGGTCGGAGCCGGAATCGGGCTGGCCGTGAGCCGCGCCTCGTGGTTTCGTCCGAACCGGCCGGAAAGCACGTCGTCCCCAGAGAGCGATCCTGGCGAGGAAGGTGAACGGAGACGCTCTTAGGAGTGGCCTCCCGTTCCGGCCTGTTCGTGAATTCCCGTGAGGTGGTTCAAGTCGCAATGCACCGTGTCGGGGT
>JBFFYZ010000124.1:0-6173 GCA_041568895.1 Nitrospiraceae bacterium | reverse complement strand
CATATCCTCCCGGCACAATGGCACTTACAGGAACGCCTCCGCTCTACGCGCGGCCGGCCTGAAACACGATCGTGCCGTTCAGAATCGTCAGCGCCACCTGGCCCTTCACCTTCCAGCCGGCAAAGGGGGTATTGCGGCCCTTGGACCGAAACCGCGCGGGTTCCACGACCCACTGGGCCTCGGGATCGACCACCACGACATCGGCATCCGCGCCCGGCGCCAGGGTGCCCTTCTTGAGCCCGACGACCCGGGCCGGTTCCGTCGTCAAGGCGGCGATCGCCCGCTCCAGCGACAGCACTCCCTCCTCGACCAGCGCCAGGGTCAGAGGAAGCGCGGTTTCCAGCCCCACGACCCCGAAGGGCGCGGCCGCGAATTCCTGCTCCTTTTCCTGGATGGCGTGCGGGGCATGGTCGGTCGCGATCACGTCGATGGTGCCGTCCCGCAACCCCTCCCGGATGGCCTGCACATCCTGCTTGGTGCGGAGCGGCGGATTCATCTTCGCGTGGCTGTCGAACCCACGCACGGCTTCCTCGGTCAGCGAGAAGTGGTGCGGGCAGGCCTCGGCCGTCACCCGGATCCCGCGCGCCTTCGCCTCCCGGACCATCCGCACCGACCCTGCGGTGCTCACGTGCGCCAAGTGCAACCGCGCGCCGGTCAACTCGGCCAGCGCCACATTCCGGGCCACCTGGACATCCTCGGCGGCCGCGGGAATGCCGGGCAATCCCAGCTCGGTCGAAACGATCCCCTCGTTCATGCACCCGCCTTCCGACAGGTGCAGGTCTTCGCAATGGTCCACCACGGGGAGGTCGAAAGCCAGGGCATATTCCATGGCCCGGCGCATCACGAGGCTGTTCATCACCGGCCGGCCGTCGTCCGAGATGGCGACGCAGCCGGACCGCCGCAGCTCCCCGATCTCCGCCAGCTCCTTCCCCTCGGAGCCCTTGGTAATGGCCCCGACCGGGAAGACGTGGGCCGACCCGGTCGCCCGGGCCTGATCCAGAATGAACTCGGTCACCGCCTGGTTATCATTCACGGGATTGGTGTTCGGCATGCAACAGACGGAGGTAAACCCGCCGGCCGCCGCCGCCGCCGTCCCGGTCTGGATGGTTTCCTTGTATTCGAAGCCCGGTTCCCTGAAGTGGACGTGGAGATCGATGAAACCGGGGAGCACGAGTTTGCCCGTGGCCTCCACCACGGTGGGACCCGCCCCGGACTTTCCCGCGGGGATTTTTAAATTCGGGCCGACCGCAACGATCTTCCCGTTCTCGATCAGCACATCGGCCAGGCCGTTGAACCGGCCCGGATGGATCACCCGCCCGCCTCTAATAAGAATGGTCTGATTTGTTGATTGAGGCATGTAATCGTTTACCCTTTTCTAATGATTCAATGAGCAAATCAGCCACTCTTTCAATTACCTCCTGAAAGGAGATACAAGACGCTCATCCGAACCGCGACGCCGTTGGTGACCTGCGCCAGGATGACCGACGCCAGGCTGTCGGCCACATCCGGGGCGATTTCCACGCCCCGATTGATCGGTCCCGGGTGCATGACGACGGCGCCCGATTCCGCCAGCTGGAGCCGCTCGGCCGTCAGTCCGTACAGCCGGGAGTATTCCCGGATGGAGGGGAAGAGGGCCCGGCCCTGCCGTTCCAGTTGCAGGCGGAGCATCATGATGACCTGGACGCCGCGCAGGGCTTCATCCAGATGGTAGTAGACCTTGACGCCCAGCCGGTCCAGATACGCCGGGATCATCGTGGGCGGGCCTACCACCCGGACCTCCGCGCCCAATTTCGTCAGGGCGTAGATGTTGGATCGCGCCACCCGGCTGTGCGCCAGGTCGCCGACGATCGCGACCTGGAGTCCCTTGAACTCCAGCTTCTTCTCCCGCAGCGTAAAGAGGTCCAGCAGGGCCTGGGTCGGGTGCTCGTGCCAGCCGTCTCCGGCATTGATCACCGAGGATTTCACCGTCCGGGCCAGGGCTTCTGCGGCCCCGGCGGCGGGATGGCGGAGCACGATGATATCGGCCTGCATGGCCTCGATGTTCCGCGCGGTGTCCAGCAGCGTCTCGCCCTTCACCACGCTGCTGGTGGCGATGGAAAAGTTGATGACGTCGGCACTGAGCCGTTTGGCCGCCAGCTCGAAGGACGTGCGGGTCCTCGTGCTGGGTTCAAAGAACAGGTTCACGACGGTCTTCCCCCGCAGGGCGGGAACCTTCTTGATTTCGCGGCCGCTGACCTCCTTGAAGGAATCCGCCGTCTCCAGGATCAGCCGGATTTCCTCCGGGTCCAGCGACGCGATGTTCAGCAGGTCTTTGCGTTTGAGGCTCATGCGCGCCTCCCCTCGATCCGCCGCGGCCGGATCCCTCAGGCCGTGGGTTTGAGGATCACGACCCGGTCTTCCTCACCGAGTTCTTCCAAACAGACGCGGACTTCTTCATCCCGCGCAGTGGGGATGTTCTTGCCGATGTAATTGGCCTTGATCGGGAGCTGCCGGTGCCCGCGGTCCACCAGCACCGCGAGCTGAATCTCGGCGGGCCGCCCCAGATCCATCAGCCCGTCCATGGCGGCCCGGATCGTCCGTCCCGTAAAGAGCACGTCGTCCACCAGCACGATGATCAGATCCGTGACATTGAACGGGATCGAGGTTTTCCGGAGCACCGGCTGGTCCTTCCGCACCGAGAGATCGTCCCGGTACAGCGTGATGTCCAGCTCTCCGATCACCACCTGCGACTGCTCGATCTCCTGGATGCGCTGGGCCAGACGGTGCGCCAGGTGCACCCCGCCGGTCCGGATGCCGACCAGGGCGAGATTTTTCGTCCCCTTGTGCCGCTCGAGGATTTCGTGCGCGATCCGTGTCAGGGCGCGGGCCACGTCGTTCGCGTCCATGACCAGTTTTTCGTGCTGCTGGGCTTGTTTCATAGCCTGAGTCACTAGTATGTGGGTGGTCGGGTCATCGAGTCAGCGCACCGCCAACTTTCGCGCGTGATACCTGTTCAACCGCCTGTATGAAGGCATAAAAAAACCTCCTCACCGGCATCTGGTGAGAAGGTTGATTGGGCTGGTCGGGGACGGCGCCCAGGCGCTCGGTCCGCATGGGGTCTCTCCTTGCCCACCTCGCAGGATGGGCGTTAAAGGTGCCCTGATCTTACCGGCTCCCGCGGGCGGAGTCAAGCGGGCTTCGGACTTTCCGGGGGCGGGACGGACGGCGGTCAGGATTTGGCGACCTGAAACAGGGTCAACCCTGCTTTGACCCGGGCTTGAGGCAGGATCGACCGGTGCATCTGGACGGTGGGAAGTTTCTCAACGGCTTCCACGAACAGGAGACGGAGTCGGTTCAATTGGATCGCCCCGGCCAGGGTTTGGGGCCCCACCAGAAACCCTACCCCCCAGGGGCTCAGGGCTTGGGCCACCGCCTGCACCATCCCCTCGGCCAACTCCTCCTGAGAAAACCACGCAAAGGGGACCCACTGGTATACCAGGTCGTAGGTCTTCCCCTGCTCGTTCGGCCAGGCCTGCTCGGAGGGTGAAAACTGGATCTGCCTCGCCCAATCGAGATGCCCGGCCCGGGCCAACTGGTTCCAGAGGGTTTGCGCCTGTTTCTGGGCGTAGGGGGGCCAGCAATATCGAACGGTGTAGCGCCGGGGCCGGTCCAGGTGAAGGCAGGGCAGCAGCGCCGCGTCAAAATTCTGCACGAGGACGCGCTCGGCTTTCTGCAATCGGGCCTGTAATCCCGGCTCTTGCTCGAAGGCATCCTGGAGATAGTCGGCTACAAAGGGTTGGGTCGCCGCTTCCCCGATCTCGGCACCATCCTCCGGGTAGAGCAGCACCGCCCCGAACGCATCCGCTGCGCTGACCGCCGGCGGGGACCCACCGAACAAGGCCCGCCAGCCAGTGGTCGTCCGCGCCAGGGTGCCGCCCGGAGACTCCTGCAGCTTTCCCCAATGGGGCTGGACCGGCACCTTCTCCTGGCGATCTCCGTCCTGAAGGATCAGGGTTCCCGCCTCCATCCAAAGGGACCGGCCGGCCGGAGCCATCCCGCCCGGACCGGCCGCGGCATACGACAGGCCGGTGGAATCATGGGCGAGTGTCGCCTTCTGGGCGCGGTCTCCTTTGATGGTGAGGCAGAGGAACCGGGACGGGTCGAAATACCGGCGCGGCGGGTCGGGCACCGGCAGCCAAGTGACCTCGTGCGACCGGGCCTGGTCCATAAAGACCGGCAAGGGATTTCCCCCTTGCGCGTGCTGGGGCGTGAAGAACCCGCTGAAGAGCCGATAGGCCGCCTCGGAGGGATAGGTGGGAATCCCCCGATACCGGAGCGGCCGCGGCAGGGCGGGATTCTGGTCATCATACAACCCGCGGATCAGCTCAAACGCCGCGCTGCCGGTGCCGGGCAGCAGGGACTGAAACAGTTCCACCACGGGCAAAAAATCGATCCGTTCCCAATGCATCGCGGCCAGACAGGCCATGAACCGTGCGCCCTCAAAGGTCCCCTTCTCCAGGACGTACAGGGCGTCCTTCCGGTGGCGGATCGTCGCTTGCCCGCGACCGTCGATCTGGAGATCCTGATCGTTGTAGAAAAACCGGACTTCCTCCAGCGGGACCTGCAACGCCTGGGCGGCCATGCGCCGGAGGTCATCGGGCTTGATGCGCTCCCATCCGGGTTTCTTGGAGAGATCCAGGGTCGTCGTCGTGGCCAGGCCGCTCGGCTTGATGCCGACCCAGCGCCCCCAGTCGAGGCACAGCCGCGCCTGCAGGAGTCGTACGCCGGCCCTTCCCTCCGATGCCCATTCGCATTCGTGCAAGGGATGCCCGGCCGGATCCGTCGCCAGAATCCGGCGGCCGTGCGGCCCGTAGAACACCAAATGGCCGCTGGCAAGCCGGACGGCGCGCCCGCCCTGTTGTTCGAAGTTGGGGAGAAGCGTACGGTTGGACGGGAAGACGAGGTTCCCCGATCTGGTCAGGGCGGATTCGATGGAAGCAGGAGAAATCAATTCAACATGCAAGCTGATAGATGAAGAGGGTTACTCGTTCATGGCCTCTGGGTCTGCATTATGCCGGTTGTCTGGTTCATTCGCGGATTTGTCCCGAGCCGTACACGATGTACTTGGAGCAGGTAAGGTCCTCCAACCCCATGGGACCCCGGGCATGGATGCGGGCCGTGCTGATGCCGATCTCCGCGCCCAATCCGAATTGGTACCCGTCATTGAGGCGCGTCGAGGCGTTGACCAGGACCGCGCTGGCGTCCACTTCCCGGAGGAACCGCATGGCCCGACCGTAGTCCTTCGTGATGATCGCTTCGGTGTGCCGCGAGCCGTACTGAGTGATGTGCTCCATCGCCTCCTCCAGGCTCTTCACGACCTTCACGGCCAGGATCAGCGCCAGGAATTCCGTCCCGTAATCCTCCTCGGTCGCCGGCTTGACCTCCGGGCTGAGCTGGCAGGTCTTGGGGCAGCCCCGCACCTCCACCTTCGCGGCCTTCAGGCTGGTGATGAGATCGGGCAGGAACGCGCGGGCGATGTTCTGATGCACCAGGAGCGTCTCCATCGCGTTGCAGGTGGAGGGACGCTGGACCTTGGCGTTGAGGCACACCTTTTTGGCCAGAGCCTGGTCCGCCTCGGCGTCCACGTAGATGTGGCAAACCCCCTTGTCGTGCTTGAGCACGGGAATCCGGGACTCCTCCGTCACCGTCTTCATCAGGGACTCGCCCCCGCGCGGAATGATCAGGTCCACGTACCGGTCCTGCTTGAGCAAGTCCAAGGCGATCTCCCGATCCGGCCGGTCGATGAAGGTGATGGCCCCCGCGGGCACGCCCGCCTTCCCGGCGGCTTCGGTCAGGATCTCGGCAATCGCCCGATTGGAATGGAGGGCTTCCGATCCGCCGCGCAGGACCGCCACGTTCCCGGATTTCAGGCAGAGGGCCGCGGAATCGGCCGTGACGTTGGGCCGGGACTCGTAAATGATGCCGATCACGCCGATCGGCACGCGGACGCGGCCGACCATCATCCCGTTGGGCCGGCGGGTCATCTTGGTCGCCTGCCCGACCGGGTCCGGCAGGGTCGCAATCGCCCGGATGCCGGCGGCCATCTCCGCGATGCGCTCGGGTGTCAGCCGCAGCCGATCCGCGAAGGCGGCCTTCTCTTTCCCCTTCCCGAGCGCCTCCAGGTCCTCTTCGTT
>JBFFYZ010000123.1:0-6212 GCA_041568895.1 Nitrospiraceae bacterium | reverse complement strand
GCGGACGACCTGATGAAACAGTTCCAGCAGGAGAAGCGGCACATGGCCATCGTTGTGAACGAGTTCGGCGGGGTCATGGGGCTGGTTACCTTGGAGGATTTGCTGGAGGAAGTCGTCGGCGAGATCATGGACGAAACGGATATCACCGAGGAGCTGATCAAGCGCATCGGCAAGAACCAGATCCTCGTCCACGGTCGGACGGAAGTCCGCCGCATCAACGACTTCCTCAAAGTGGACCTGGGCGACGATGCCAATACGATCAGCGGTCTGATTCAGGAGCAGCTAGGGCGGATACCCACCCCCGGGGAGGAAGTGCGGGTCGGTCACTGCCGGCTGGTTGTCCACGAAGCGGACCAGAAGTCCATCAAGAGCGTGCACATCGTCAAAGAGGAATCAGTAGCCGCTCCGGCTGACTCACCCGGCGTCCGTCTGCCTGGCTGAGGCCAGGCGTTTGGCCTCGTACATCCGCTTGTCCGCGACCCGCAGAAGCTCGGCGGCCGACGACGCCGGTGGGAGGCCGGGCACGGTCGCGGTGCCCAGGCTGAGCGTCAGGGGGAGGGGTCGTGACCGCAGAACCAGCCTGAGGCCTTTGATGGCCTCATGAAGCTTTGCAACCACCGCCTTGCTGCTCTCCAGATCGGTTCGAGGCAAGAGCGCCGCAAACTCGTCTCCCCCCACCCGGGCTACAAGGTCCGTCTCCCGCAGGGTCGTCCGTAACATCGTCCCTATCATTTGAAGGGCCCGATCCCCCGCCTCATGCCCGTGCCGGTCATTCAGTTTTTTCAGCGCGTCCACGTCCATGATAATGACCGAGAACCCCTCCCCAGACCGTTGGAATCGCTGCCACTCCCGGGTCAGCCCTTCGTCGAAAAAACGGCGGTTGTAGAGACCGGTCAAAGGGTCCCGAATCGCCATTTGGTCCAGTTCCCGGTTTTTGGCCACCAATTCCTTCAGGTGCTGTTCCTGCTGTTGGAGCGCCAGCTTCAGCTCGGTGATGTCCTGCATGACTACGTGCACGCCACGGATGGTACCCTCCTTGTCCCGGTCGGGGTAGAACACCGTGGTATAGAACCGGGTTCGTCCGGGCGTGTAAGGGTCGGGTAACTCTTCCTCGTAACTATAGTAGGGCGTTCCGGATTCCAGCACCTGCTTATAGATGGGCTCCAGGACCGACCATCGCTCCCGTGGGATGACTTCCTCGAGCTTCCGCCCCACGTGTTCGGCCACGGACCTCCGGTGGACGTCGGCGACCTGCTGGCTGACGCGCTCCACGACCAGGTCCGGGTGGACATAGATCAGGCCCACCGGGGTCGCGCTATACAGGGCATCCAGCCGGGCCCTGCCGCGCTCGGAATCCTCCAATGCCTCCCGTAACCCATCCTCCGCCTGCTTGCGTTCGGAAATCTCGCTATAGGCGATGACCGCGCCGTCTGATCCAGGAGCCAAGGGGTGGACGGACATCAGAAACCACCGCGGGGTCCCCTGGAGCTCGCAAGAGAACTCCATGGAAAATTGCCGCAGCGAGCCCTCCAGAACCGATTGTACCCCGGCGAGCGCCTCACGCGCCTTTTCTGCGTACTCGGGAGGAGCTTGGCGGCAGGCGGTGAGAAAATTGTTCCCCTCGCTGGCGGGGGCCGGGAAGGGCTTGGTGGCCTCGCGGGCCAGGTTGCCCCACGAGGGATTCACGGCAAGGATCCGGCCCTCCCGGTCCAGAATGGCCAGGTGTGCCGGCAGCGACTCGAGGATCATTTGGTGAAACCGTTCGCGCTCGCGAAGGGTCTTGGTGATGCGGGCAAGGACCTGGGGAAGGGTCCTCCCTTCACCGGCCCACGCGGAGCCCTCTTGGCCCGCCAAGGGAGCCAGGGCCTGGATCACCGTATCGAGGGGACGGCCCAGAATGCGATCCAGCAATCCCCAGCCAATGAAGCCCAAGGCCAAAAAGGCCAGGCCATTGATGAGGACGAGCTGCCGAAGCGCTCGAGCCTGGAGGGCCTCCAGGGGAGCCAGGTCGACTTCCACGAGGAGGGCTAGGATACCAGAAGGACCGTCCGATCCAACCTGGGGAAATGCCGGTTGAGTTTTCCGATCTGCTGCGGCTCGGTTCAGCATTGGAAGGGGGCTCAACCAAAATTGGGTCCTCCCTCCGGGTCGGGGCTCAGTCCAACGCAGATCCGCCATGGCTCCGGTTTGAGTCTGACGCAGAAGGTGGGCCGGAATGGGCAAGCGGAGTCCCGGGTCCCGGTTCGCGGAGTCCACCAGAATCCCGCCGCTAGGATCGACGATTGCCACGGCCTGCACTTTCGGATACCGGACGGCGTCCGCCACCGCGCGTCGCAAGCCCGGTTCATGGCCGGCTTCAAGCAACGGTTCGAGACTGGCGTGGAGCATGGTGAGCGTGTCACGGGTGTGGGCATCCCATTCGGCCACGAGGGCCCGGCTGCGTGCCTGATATTGGACCCACGTCAACAGGACGGCGGCGAGAAGCAGGCCGCCAAACAGGGCCTGCACGGTCCTGCTTGGCAGGGAGAACCTCTGGGAGAGCTGGTGGTCCATCAAGAATCCTCAACCAACGTCGCAAACTCCGCCTCGGTCAGAATTCGGATGCCGAGCCGTTTCGCCTCCTCCACCTTGGACCCGGCATCTTTACCTGCCACCACATAATCCGTTCGTTTACTGACGGAGGACCCCGCCCGGGCGCCTAAGTCCTCGACCAGGCGTTTGGCCACTTCTCTAGTGTACCGCTCCAAACCGCCTGTAAAAACAAATGTTTTTCCCTGCAACTTAGTTCGAGCCTGTGCTCCGCCTCGGGCTGCCGGGACCTCAATGGTGAGACCCAATTCCTGAAAGTGGGCGATCACCCGACGGTTGCGGTCCTCCTGAAAAAAGGAGGCCAGGCTCTGCGCAATCTCAGGACCGATCTCATGCACCGATTCGAAGGTGTCCCGGTCGGCGTTCATGATCGCCTCCAGCGTCCCGAACCGGCGGGCCAGCACCTTGGCGATGTGCTGGCCGACCTGCCGGATTCCCAGTCCGACCAGGAATCGGTCGAGCGGGACCCGTTTGCTGCGCTGGATCGCTTCCATGAGCAGGGAAGCGGACCGGTCGGCGAACCCGTCGAGGGACAGGATTTGATCCTTGGTCAGAGCGTAGAGGTCCGCCAGGTCCCGGACCATTCCTCGATCCACCAGTTGGGCCACGGTCTTCTTGCCGAGATTGTCGATATTCAGGGCGCTCTTCGAGGCGAAGTGCTCGAGGGCTCCCTTCATTTGGGCGGGACACACCGTCTGGCCCGAACAATAGTAATAGGCGCCTTCCCGCGCGACCGCCGATCCGCACACGGGGCAGGAGGACGGTATGCGGAAGGGCTCGGCGCGTCGCTCACCGGTGACCGGGACCCGCTCGGCGATGGCGGGAATCACGTCGCCGGCCCGTTCGACCTTGACGATATCGCCGACGCGAATGTCTTTACGGGCCACTTCGTCGGCGTTGTGCAATGTCGCTCGGCTGATGGTCACCCCGCCGACTTCCACCGGCTTCAGCAGGGCAAGGGGCGTGAGGGTCCCGGTCCGGCCGACCGAGACGACGATGTCCTGGACCTGGGTGATTTCCTTGCGGGGAGGAAATTTGTAGGCGATGGCCCATCGAGGGCTCCGGGACTTGACCCCCAACGCGTCCTGCCAATCCCGACGGTCCACCTTGACCACGATCCCATCGATCTCGAAGGGAAGCCCATCCCGGCCGGCCTCCATCTCGCCATGAAAGGTGATGACCTCCCCGATGGTCGCGCAGCGCCGGCGTTGAGCCGGGATGGGGAGGCCCCATCGGGCCAGCGCCTCCAATTCGTCCCAGTGCGTGGCAGGGACCAAGCCGGATTGGGCCATGATCTCGTAGCACACCACCATCAGGGGGGCGCTCCGCCGTGATGCGCGAATCGAGTTGGCGCAGCGAGCCGGCGGCGGCGTTTCGCGGATTGGCAAAGGCTTCCTCGCTCCGTTCGGTGATGCGCTTGTTCAAGGCCTGGAAGTCGTCCAGGCGCATGTAGATTTCTCCGCGGACGACCAGGTGCTCGGGCAGGTCCTCCTGCCCCTGCAAGTGCAGGGGCAGGGCCCGAATGGTCCGGAGATTGATCGTTACGTCTTCGCCGGTGGTTCCATCCCCCCTGGTGGCACCCCGGGTAAAAGTCCCTCGCGTATAGACTAGCTCCACGGACAGCCCGTCGAACTTGGGCTCCGCCGTGTAGGGGATGGTGTGCTCCCCGAGCTCCCGCTGCATCCGCCTGTCGAAAGCCTGCACCTCCTCCCGGTCCGAGACCGAGTCCAGGCTCAGCATGGCCTGCTCGTGGCGAACCTTTTTGAGCTCCTCCAACGGCGGGGCTCCCACACGCTGGGTGGGGGAGTCCGGGGTGACGAGGTCCGGATGGGCCGCCTCGAGGTCGGTCAGTTCTCGAAAGAGTCGGTCGTACTCCGCGTCGGAAATCTCCGGACGATCCTTCACGTAATAAAGGTAGTCGTGATGCCGGACCTTGGCTCGAAGAGCGTCGATGCGGGCCTGTGCCTCGGATTTGGTCATGGGCTCATGCGCTCGTGATTGACAAAAAACTTAGGCCGCTATTCCCGAATGAACTGGGCGGCATAGCTTCGGATTTCGTGGCCGTTGAGGACGTGAAAGTGGCGAAGTCGCTCCACGGTCTGCCCGCTGAAGCGACGCAAGGGGATGGAGATGGCGCGACGTTGGAACCGGCGCAGAATCTGCCGCCAGCGCGCCAACGGGGGGATCGGCGTGACCAGGGCCACGTGAAGCTCCTTGGAATGCAAGGCCGCCGCAGCGATCAGTTTCTCCTCTAAGGTCCGAGTAAAGGCCAGGCGGGGGTCCTCCCAGATATTCGGGATCGGCCGTGGCGGAAACAAGAACAAGGCGCCCCCGTAGCGGGACTGCCCGATGCCGGGTCCTACCATCTGCTCTTGGAAGGGGCTGGCGTAGAAACAGAGGGTCGATTCCTCTTCGTGCTCCGCGTACCAGGTCGCCTGCCAGCTGTAGACGGCCGGATCGGCCGGAGTGTCGAACAAAAAGACCACCACCTCCACGTTGCCCCTGGCCGGTGGAATCTCCCTGACGTAGATGTCCATTCGGCTGGTCGGCTGTCTCGGTCCCCCCACCTGCGGCTGCAGGCCGGGCTGTGTGAAGCGATGGCTGGTCGGCCAGTGCCGGAGCGTTTCGCGTAGATCAATGCCGTCCCTGACCGAGGTGGTGAATTTTTCCACCCGCGCGAGGTCGGCGCCCAGAATGGATCGCGCCTGCTCGCGCACGTGGCCGGTGAAGCTTTCGATCCGGTTGTCCTCTGGAGGCCAGGAACATTGCCGAAAGGGATTCCATTGAAGGGCCCATCGCCGGCTCTTCGGTCGGCTGGGGGTGGGCTTCAGCGCAAGGGTGCGCCAGACCAAGGGAGGACCCTGGAGCCGGTTCTTGGCATCGGCCACCTGGCCGTCGGAAAACTCCAGTTGTCCGATGCCGGCCGCGACTTCCGGCCACTCCGATCCCGGGGCCGCTGTCAGTTCCGCCGAGGATTGAAACGCATAGGTCCTTGCGGTCTCCAACAGGGTAATGGCGAATTCATCCCCGGCCATCTGTTTCATCCCCAGGATCAAGGTGTACAGGTCCGGAGTAAGCCGTCGTTCCAGGAGGGCCAGATTCCGGACATATTGGAGATACCGCTTCAGCAGTTGTGGGGTCACCCAATTGGGGAGGGATCGGGACTCCGTCCCCCGGTGCGCCAGCCAACGAGTCCTGGCTTCGAGCAACAGCTCCTTGATGCCATCCACCGAGAGATGCCGATCAGATTGTAGTTCCGCCCGCCGCCGCTCGTAGAGTTCGGTGATGTAGGGCAGCTCCCCCAGCACGAAATAGAGGGTGGAGGGAACGACGGAATGGAGAGCCGGCCGCCCGGTTCCCCGCTCCGGCTGGGGATAAGGGCTGCGCTCCTGATAGGCGGCTCTGAGCCACGGCCAATCGGCCAAGTGACAGAGGCAGAGAATGGAATCGTAATCCAACTCGAGTTCATGGAGGCGGAAGGCCATCCAGGCGATGCGGTCGGCCTGCTGGCTGGGCCGGGGCGGGGAAGGCAGAGAAGAGACCAGGGCCGCCGTGAAAGCCGGGAGAGACACCCGTTTGAGGGCATAGGGGTCCGGAGCGGAGAAGGGAGTCGGCTCGAATCT
>JBFFYZ010000122.1:0-6239 GCA_041568895.1 Nitrospiraceae bacterium | reverse complement strand
GGCTGGCGGTGATGGCGGGGTTGGGATTGTATGAAAAAGTTCGGGAAGGGATTGATGAGCTGGTGGAAAAGGGGGAGCTCAGCCAGACCGAAGGAGCGGCCCTGGTCAAGGAGCTCATGGACAAGGAAAGCAAGACGGTCAAGGACCTCCAGCGCAAGGTCGAGGCCGCGATGAAGAAAACCTTGAAGCAGCTTCAACCCTCCGGGATCAAGAAGGAGCTTGATCGTCTCAGCCGGATCGAAAAGAAAGTTGATCAGCTCGCGACGAGGCTCGCGCGGCTGGAAGCCGCCAAAGGGAAAAGAAAGGGCTGAGCTTCAGCCATGAACATCGTTTCCTTGGGTGAAGCCGACGTCTTCAAGGCGTTGGAGACGTCCCCGGCAGGCCTCTCCGAAGAGGAGGCGCGGTCCCGTCTCGCGCGGGATGGGCCGAACAGCCTGGAGGAGATCAAACGGGCTCCCCTCCTTGGGCGCTTCCTTCGGCAGTTCACCCATTTCCTCGCACTCCTCCTGTGGGTCGCCGCAGCACTGGCATTCCTGGCTGATGCCCTGCATCCCGGCCAGGGCATGGCTACATTGGGCTGGGCGATTCTGGGCGTGATCCTGATCAATGCGCTGTTCAGCTTTGTTCAGGAATACAAGGCCGAGCGGGCCGTTCATGCCTTGCGCCGCCTCCTCCCCGACACGGCCTGGGTCGTTCGGGGCGGCCAGACCAGGCAAATTTCCCCGGGTCTTCTGGTCTCCGGCGATGTGCTGCTCCTGGAGGAAGGCGAGCGGGTGCCGGCGGATGCGCGCCTCATCGAAGCGGTCCACCTGCGGGTGGACAATTCCTCTTTGACGGGGGAGTCGGCGGCCAAGCTGCGGCGGGCCGCCCAGGAGCCGGACGAGGCGGCTAAGGATTTCTTCACCGCGTCCAACCTGGTGTTCGCGGGCACCACCGTCCTCTCCGGTCACGGCCGGGCCGTGGTCTACGCCACCGGGTTACGGACCGAGTTCGGGAAAATCGCCCGGCTCGCGACTACCGTGGATCCCGGGCTCAGTCCGCTTCAGCATGAAATCGTCAAGGTCACCCATGTGGTGGCCCTCTTCGCGGTCGGCCTGGGCTTGCTTTTCTTTCTGATCGGCGTGTCGGTGGGTCGGGGGTTCTGGGCAAGCTTCTTGTTCGCGGTCGGCATCATCGTGGCAAACGTCCCGGAGGGACTTCTTCCCACCGTCACACTGGCACTGGCGATGGGGAGCCAGCGGATGGCGCGACGGAAGGCGCTGATCAAACAACTGATGTCGGTGGAAACTCTGGGCTGCACGACGGTTATCTGCACCGACAAAACCGGCACGCTGACGGAGAACCGGATGCGGGTGGACCGGTTGTACCTCGACGGCAGGGTGCTCGATGTGGGGCGAAGCCATCTCCTGGAGAACGGCCGCCTGGTTCCCATGGAAAACCAGAGAGGGGTGGAATCCCTCGTTCGGGCCGTGGCCTGCTGCAACAACGCCAAACCGGTGAGAGGACAGGCGGGACACCTGCTCTTCACCGGAGACCCCACCGAGGTGGCCCTGGCCGAGCTGACCCAGCGGCACGGCACTGCTTGGCGATCTCGACCGCCCCGGATGGGCGAGTTGCCCTTCGACGCGGATCGCAAGTGCATGACCACGCTCCATTGGATCGAAGGGAAGCTGGTGGCCTTCGTCAAGGGCGCCCCGGAAGTGGTGCTGCCCCTCTGCAGCCGGATCGAGGTCGGCGGGGAAGCCCGGCCCCTTGCCGGGCCGGAGCGGGATGCGGTGCTGGCCCACAGCCGGACCTTGGCTGAGCAGGCCTACCGCGTCCTGGCGGTGGCGTCCCGGAGGATCGAATCCGGCTTGCCGGCCCTGGACAGCTCCGCCGTGGAGCGCGATCTCACCGTTCTGGGCCTCGTGGGCTTAATGGACCCGCCGCACCGGGAAGTCCCCGAGGCCGTGGCGCGATGCCGCCAGGCCGGCGTGCGGGTCATCATGATCACGGGGGATCATCCGTTAACCGCCCTGGCCGTGGCAAAGCAAATCGGGCTGGTTCCCGCACATCCGGGAACGGATCAGACCAGCGGATCGGTGATCGTGGGGACGCAATTGGATGCCATGGGGGAAGAGGACCTTCGATTCCTGTTGGCCCCCAGGCCTTCGGGCCGAGCCGACCCGGTTTTCGCCCGCATGGCGCCCCAACACAAGCTGCGTGTGGTCTCGGTGTTGAAGGCAATGGGCGAGGTGGTCGCAGTGACGGGGGACGGCGTGAACGACGCCCCGGCGCTGCAAAAGGCGGACATCGGCATCGCCATGGGGCGGGCGGGGACCGACGTGGCCAAGGAAACCGCGGACATGATCCTGCTGGATGACAATTTCGCCACGATTGTGAACGCAATCGAAGAAGGCCGGGCAGTGTACGCCAACATCCGCAAGTTCGTGACTTATGTCCTGTCCAGCAATGTTCCGGAAATCGTCCCCTACCTGGGTTACGGTTTGTTCCCGATCCCGCTGCCATTAACCGTGCCGCAGATCCTGGCCGTGGACCTCGGCACCGATATCCTGCCGGCGCTGGCCTTAGGTGCCGACCCTCCGGATCCCGACCTGATGGTCCAGCCCCCTCGCCCTCGGACGGAACGGCTCCTCAACCTCCCGCTTCTGTTGCGGGCCTACGGCTTCCTCGGGCTCATCGAGGCTGCCCTCGCCATGGGCGCCTTTTTCTGGTTCCTTGAGGCTCAGGGTTGGACCTGGGGAATGCCGCTCGAGTGGACCGATCCGCTCTACCAACAGGCAACCACGGTCACCCTGGCCGCCATTGTCGTCGCCCAGGTGGCAAACGTCTTCGCCTGCCGATCAGAGCGGGCTTCGGTGTTCACCCTGGGCTTCTTCACCAATCCCTTAGTGCTGTGGGGAATCGCGGCGGAACTGGGATTGCTCGCCCTGATCGTCTATACGCCGGCCGGGAATTTGATTTTAGGAACCGGCGCGCTTCCCTGGTGGATCTGGGTCCCATTGGGGGTGGGAGCGACGGGGTTGCTCCTGGCTGAGGAGGTTCGAAAGAGGATGGTGGCCCGATAGCGCTTCCCCTTCCCGCTCGCCGCCTTCTGGCGGGACGCGAAAAGTGGCGGGACGGTAGTCAGGGACCCTGATTTCGGTTATACCATTGGTGCCGACTGGGCTCCATTGGCTTGGCTGCAACCTCGGACCTTCAAGGATCAGCTCCATGCTTTCTCAGCACGTCATCCTCAAGGTCCTCGTCGGCTCACAAGCCCACGGATTGGCCGGGCCGGACAGTGACGCCGACTACCGGAGCGTCTTCGTCATGCCGACGGCCGAGATGTTTCGCCTCGGCTTCAAGTACCAGGGCAGCCGGTGGAGTAAGGGCGAAGAGGACGAGACCTCCTGGGAGGTGGGCCAGTTTCTTTCGCTCGGCACGCAAAGTCACCCCCTCGTTTTGGAGGCGCTCCTCGCCCCCGTGGTCACGATGGACGACTGGGGCGCCGAGCTCCGGACCCTGTTCCCCGCTTTATGGGCGCCGCGCCAGGCCTATGAGGCCTTCATCGGCTACAGCCTGAACCAGCGGCGGAAGTTTCTCGAAAAAAAAGACGGGCGGCCCGAGAAGTACGCGGCCGCCTACATCCGCGTCTTGTACAACCTCTGCGAGCTGTTGGAGAAAGGGACCTTCACCATCCGCATCAGCGACACCCCCGTTGGCCCAACCCTGAACCGGCTGAAGGAAGGGCACTATCGGATCGGAGAAGTCATCGACCTGGGCGAAGAGTGGTCCCAGAAAGCCTTCCAGCACCTGGACCGGTCCCGACACGAACCAGACTTGGCCGCGGTTGATGCCTTTCTCGTCCGGCTTCGAAAGGCCTTTTTGGCCTGAGCCGCCTCTGGCGCATAACTCCGCCAACCCCCTGCCCACCCTGGTGAATTCTGCTACAGAGCGAGATCGCTCCCTCGCGGCTTCCGGCCAAAAGCTGTAGTGTTTTTGGCTGGTTTGAAGATTGCCCATCGGTTTTCGGTTCCTGGTCCTGTCCTTGCACTAAATTCTTGTACGAGGATGCACTATGGCGTGGGAGCCGATCATCAAATCCGAACGGGACCGGACGGTCCAACCCTACCTGCAGGATTATCAGAAAAGCCGCGCCGCTTTTTCCTGGGAGAAGGCCGCCCGTGAACTTAACGGTCTCCCCGGCGGGAAGGGACTCAATATCGCCTTTGAAGCGGTCGATCGCCACGCGGAAGGACCGCGTCGGGAGCACCTCGCCCTGCGGTGGATCGGAAAGACCGGGGATGTCCTGGATTTCTCCTATGCCCGCCTCCAAACCGAGAGCAACCGATTCGCCAACGTGTTGCAACGACTCGGGGTCGGAAAAGGGGACCGGGTCTATGTCCTGACTGGCCGGATTCCCCAACTCTACATCGCCGCCCTGGGCACCTGGAAAAACCGAAGCATCTTCTGCCCGCTTTTTTCAGCCTTTGGGCCCGAGCCGATAAAGGCACGCATGGCGATCGGCGAGGCCAAGGTGCTGGTGACCACTGAGGCGCTGTATACCCGCAAGGTCGCCAACCTGCGTGCGTCCCTGCCACACCTTGAACAGGTCCTGCTGATCCGCGAACGGCCCGCCGCCGACCTCGCTGGCACGCACGATTTCGATCAGTTTATGGCCGGCGCGAGCGAGCGCTTTGTCATCGAGCCCACGGACCCGGAAGATCTCGCCATTTTGCATTTCACCAGCGGAACGACCGGGACTCCGAAGGGGGCCGTCCATGTCCACAAGGCCGTGGTAGCCCATCATATCACCGGGAAACTGGCCCTCGACCTGCACCCGGACGACGTCTTCTGGTGCACGGCGGATCCGGGATGGGTCACAGGCACGTCCTACGGCATCATTGCGCCCTTGACCAACGGGGTGACCAGCATCGTGGACGAGGGGGATTTCGACGCGGATCGCTGGTATGGGATTCTGCAAGAGCAGAAGGTTTCCGTCTGGTACACCGCCCCCACGGCCATCCGCATGATGATGAAAGGGGGAATCGATCCTATCCGCAAGCACGACCTCCGTTCGCTCCGCTTTCTCGCCAGCGTGGGGGAACCCTTGAACCCCGAGGCGGTCGTCTGGGGCCAGCAGGCCTTCGGCCGGCCCTTCCACGACAACTGGTGGCAGACCGAGACCGGCGGGATCATGATCGCCAATTACGCCGCCATGGATATCCGACCCGGATCCATGGGACGGCCGCTACCGGGAATCGAGGCCGCCATCGTGCAGAAGACCGAGTCCGGCGTGATTGAGGTACCGGAGGAGCCTGGCGTGCAAGGCGAGTTGGCGTTGCGTCCCGGATGGCCCTCCATGTTCCGCGCCTATTGGAACGAACCTGAGCGCTATCGGAAATGCTTCGCGGGTGATTGGTATCTGACCGGCGATTTGGCCAAGCGCGATAAGGATGGCTATTTCTGGTTCGTGGGGCGCGCGGACGACGTGATCAAGACCTCCGGGCATTTGATCGGGCCCTTCGAGGTGGAAAGTGCCCTGGTCGAGCATAAGGCCGTGGCGGAGGCTGGAGTGATCGGGAAGCCTGATCCCGTCGCCATGGAGTTGGTAAAGGCCTTTGTGTCCCTCAAGGACGGATACGAACCGAACGACGCGCTCCGGCGGGAGCTGCTGGGGTTTGCCCGATCGCGATTGGGGGCGGCGGTGGCGCCTAAAGAGATCGAGTTCCTGCCCTCGTTGCCAAAGACCCGAAGCGGGAAGATCATGCGCCGTTTGCTGAAAGCGCGTGAGTTGGGACTGCCGGAAGGGGACACGAGCACCTTGGAATCGTGAGACGTAAAACGTGAAAGGTGAGACGTGACAAAAGACAGCCGTTCTAGAAGAGGCTTATTTGATGCAACGCCCTCGAGGACCAATGGCTTGGAGTCCACCTCTCGCGTCTTACGTCTTAGGTGTCACGTTTCACGAGGAAAGCTATGACTTACGAAATCAAGCGCGACCAGGCCCTCAAGCTTCTGCACCAGATGCTGCGGATCCGCCGATTCGAAGAAAAATCGGTAGAACTGTACAGCCAGATGAAGATTCGCGGGTTCCTGCACCTCTATATCGGAGAAGAAGCGGTGGCGGTGGGCGCCCTGCAGGCCCTGACCCCGGAGGACGCTATCGTGGGCACCTACCGGGAGCACGGCCACGCCCTCGTCCGCGGAACGCCGATGGGGTCCCTGATGGCTGAGCTGTACGGCAAGGCCACCGG
>JBFFYZ010000121.1:0-6254 GCA_041568895.1 Nitrospiraceae bacterium | reverse complement strand
GAACGGGTCATTCGGACCGCGCCCTGCCCCGTCCTCGCCGTTCGGGTCCCCCGACAGCAAGCCGACCTGCCTGCCGCTTCAATCGCCATTCGATCCATCCTGGCACCGGTGGACTTTTCCGATTGCTCGCTGGAGGCGTTGGAATACGCGGCCGCCTTGGCGCAGCCGTTCAAGGCCTCGGTGACGATTCTGCATGTGCTGGAGCCGGTTTCGTTCGGGTTGGATTTTACCCTGAGGCACGCCGAAGCCCATCACCAGGCCCGAGCCGCCTGGGAAGCCCGCTTGGCCGATCTGACGGCGGCGCTTCGGGACGCCGGGATTCAAGCGGGCTCGGCCTTGCGGGGCGCCCTGCCGGCCGAGTCGATTTTGGACTGCGCCAAGGAGATCAACGCCGATGTGATCGTCATGGGGACCCATGGACGGCGCGGGCTGTCCAACCTGGTGAGCGGCAGCGTGGCCGAGGCGGTGCTGCGGAAAGCGGAGTGCCCGGTGCTGGCCGTGAAGAGTCCGAAATTCCGTCCGGGCCATCAGCGTCTGGTTTCGACCATGGCCACCAGTCAAAAGGGAGGGTCAAGAACTTCATGACCTCCGCAAGCGACCGAATGGGTGTGAACCCCTCGACGGGAAATCCCGCGCTGGACTCCCTGGTGAATCGGCTGGAGGCCTTGTCCCAAGAACCGGGGTTTGGTGCTCAACGCGAGGTTGCGCTGAGTCGGGCGCTGCAACCTTACCTTCGGTATGGGGAGCGTGTTCCCCTCCGACCCTTGCCCGAGGAGGTGGAGCTGGCTAAACTCTACGTCTTTGCGGATTTCTTTCCCGAAGACGGCCAGCTGTCGCTGGCCGAGCAACTTCGAGACACGATCACGACCCACGTGCCGGAGGAGGAGCGGGCCTGGCTGGATCCGCTTCGCCATTCGTACATGGACCTGCTTGAGGTGGTGTCCGTGGACACCTCCGACCCCAACGGCCGGCTCACCCTTCGCTCGCTCGGAGACAAGCGGGAATACCCGATTGCAGGCGGCGTCTTCGGATTGGCCCTCGAACCCAAGCAGGTTCTGCTGACCCGGGTCATCCGTCTTTCCACCACACCGTCTTCCGCGCATCCGGTTCTGGTCGGAGCCGCCGTCGTCCTCTCCTCCTCGATGGGGCACGCCCTGTTCGAAGCTGTCGACCAATGGCGGCGTGAATTGGAGGCCGAATCCGGCAGCTTTGATCTGGGAGAATGGGAAGAATTCGTCAAACGGTTCGGGCACATTCTGCTCTGGCAGCTCGCCCAAGCGCGTTTGGAAGCGCTTCTTCGAGCCGACCGGGCGATTCACTTTCGCACCCCGGCCGGAGAGCCGTTTCTCTACGCCCTGTCCCTCTACGACCACCACGCATTTCAGGCCTTGGCCGAGGGACTGGCGCAGATGGAGGACCTGCAGCCGGAGGAGAATCCACCCTCCGAGGGACATGGCCGGCAGAGCGCGGGGGGGGAGTCGCGGCGACAGTGGGTGCGTCGAGCGGGTTCCACTTCGGAGGTGGTGGTGCGCATCACCCTGACCCCTGTCCAGGTGCAGGTCGAGTGCGATTCGCGCGAGAGACTCGATGAGGTCAAGCACCAACTGGCGTCGACCTTCGGGTACACCCTCCATTTCCGAGGGGAATCCACCAGGGTCCCGGTCCATGCCATCCCGGATGTCGACCTCACGACCGAGGAGCAAGCTCAGGCGACCGTCGTCGTGGAACGTGAGGAGGAGCGCCGACTCCTTTCCACCTTTCTCGAGTCGGTCTATTTGGAGTGGGTGGACCACCCCGCACCCGCGTTGAACAACCAGACCCCGCGTCATGCGGCCAGTCAGCCGGCCTTACGAGACAAGGTGGCGGCACTGATCGCCCGGAACGAGCAAGACGATCCGTGCCTCCGGCGGACCGGGCAGCCGGGCTATGACTACACCATCTTGCGTGAGCACGTGGGCATATGAAGGGGTGCACAGGAAGGCTCGGGGGCGGGCTCCCGGCTTTTGATTATTTTTGAGGCTACTGGTTTCTCCAGCCAAAGAAGTTCACAATAGCAACCGGAGCGACCCCTGGGCCAACGACCGAGGACCGACCCCATTACTGCATGAGCCCGTCGCCTGCCACAACCCCACTTGCCTCTCGCACTCCGCTCGCCTTTCTGCCCACGTCGTCCTTCCAACAGTTGCTCCAGGTGCTGCAAACCAAAGGTTACCGGGTCATGGGCCCGACGATTCGGGACGGCGCGGTCGTATGGGATGAAGTCCGGCAGACCACGGATCTGCCTCAAGGATGGCGGGACCTTCAGGGACCCGCACAGTACCGGCTCGAGCGGACCGACTCAAAGAAATGGTTCGACGTCGTGCTGGGACCGGAATCCTTGAAGCGGGCCACGTTCGCCCCGCGCGAGCCCCTGCTGACGATCGAACGGACGAAGAGCGGTTTTTCCGCGCAGCCGACACCGCCAAAGGCTGCCAAGCTGGCGTACCTCGGGGTGCGCGCCTGCGACCTGGCCGGGCTCGCGATCCAGGATCGCATCTTTCTGCGGGATGCGTACGCGGATCCCTATTACCACGCTCGACGGGAAGGACTCTTTCTCATTGCCGTCAATTGCACGCGGGCGCTGGCGACCTGTTTTTGCGACTCCATGAACACGGGGCCCAAAGCCCGGACCGGCTTCGACCTGGCCTTGACCGAGCAGGAGGATGGGTTTGTGGTCGAGGCGGGCAGTCCGGTTGGGGAAGAGGTGCTGGCCTCGCTCTCGCTGTCCCAGGCCCCGGACGACAAGGTGGCCCAGGCCGAGGCCGCGATTGAGGCCTGCGCCCGCAGCCAGACCCGGCGTGTGGAGCGCACGCGCCTGCCGCAAGGGCTCTATGACGCCCATGATCATCCCCGGTGGGACGACGTCGCGAGCCGTTGCCTGTCCTGCACCAACTGCACGATGGTCTGCCCGACCTGTTTCTGCCACCGCGTGGAAGAAATGCCGACGCTGGACCAGCAACGCAGCGACCACCACAGGGTCTGGGATTCCTGTTTCACCCCCGACCACGGCTATATCCACGGCAAGAATTTTCGGCCCACGACGAAGGATCGCTACCGCATGTGGCTGACCCACAAGCTCGCCGCATGGATCGACCAGTTCGGCATGTCGGGCTGCGTGGGATGCGGGCGCTGCATCACCTGGTGCCCGGTGGGCATTGACCTGACGGAAGAAGTTCGTGCGCTCCTGACACCGCCTGCCGCGGCATCAGGACTGAGTGAGGGGGACTGAGGACTGAGAGGAATGAATCCCATGAACTCTGCTCAAACCTCTGTCCTCGATCCTCAGTCCTCAAACCCGTATCTCATCCAGTCCGCGGTCATTGAGAAGAAGACCCAGGAGGCGCCGGATATCTATACCTTTCGGCTTCGCCTCACCGATCCCAAGGTCCGGAAGTCATATCGGTTCGCTGCCGGCCAGTTCAATATGGTGTATGCGTTCGGGGTCGGGGAGGTCCCGATTTCGATCGTCTCGGATCCCGATGAGCCGGAATGGCTGGATCACACGATCCGGGTGGTCGGGCGCGTGACCCAGGTGATGGGGCGGCTGGAGCCCGGCGCGGTGCTGGGCATCCGAGGGCCCTTCGGCCGCGGCTGGCCTCTGGAGGAAGCTCGGGGCAAGGACGTGGTGATCGTCACCGGGGGGCTGGGCTGCGCGCCGGTGGTCGGCGCCATCGAGTACATCTTCCGGCGACGGAAGGCCTTCGGCGCGGTGAAGATTCTGCACGGCGTCAAGACACCCAAGGACCTCCTCTATCGGAAACGGTTCGATGCCTGGCGCCGGCACCCCAATACAGAGGTGTATCTTGCCAGCGATCAGCCGGGCAAGGCCTGGCGCCACCACATCGGCGTGGTCACGGAGCTGTTCGAACAGGTCACAGTGGATCCGGCCCGGAGCATCGTAATGATGTGCGGCCCCGAGATCATGATGCGCCTGGGGACGCCTATACTAATGAACCGGGGCCTGCCCCAGTCCGCCATTTATGTGTCGCTGGAACGTCACATGGAGTGTGGCATTGGTTTGTGCGGACATTGCCAGATGGGGCCGTTTTTCCTGTGCAAGGACGGTCCGGTCATGCGCTACGATACGATCGCGCCGTTCCTCGGCCGGACTGGCGTCTAAAAAGTGCTGAGGACTGAGTGCTGAGGACTGAGGTTGAAATTTATCTGCTTTGTTTCAGGAAAACCTCTCAGTCCTCGTACCTCAGTCCTATACTCGAAGCGCGTGAGTTGACATGAGGCGGAAGAAAAAGATCAAGAAACCAACACGGCCCCGCTTGGCGGTCTATAAATTTGCCTCCTGCGACGGGTGTCAGCTCAGCGTTCTGAACCTGGAGGATGAACTGCTGGCCCTCGGGCAGGCCCTGGACCTGGCCTACTTTCCCGAAGCCTCCAGCCGAATGGGGAAAGGGCCCTTCGATATCGTCCTGGTGGAAGGATCCATTACGACGCCCGAGGATGCCCGACGCATCGCCTTCGTACGCGAGCAAGCCAAGGTGCTGATCACGATCGGCGCCTGCGCGACGGCCGGGGGTATCCAGGCTCTCCGCAACTGGACCGACGTCGAGGCCTTCAAGCAAGCCGTCTATCCGAGCCCGGACTATATCCATAGTCTCAGCACCTCGACGCCGATCGCCGAGCACGTACGGGTGGATTATGAGCTGTGGGGCTGCCCGATCGACAAGGAACAGCTGCTCCGGGTGATCACGGATCTGTTGGCGGGCGTCCGGCCCCATCTGCCGACTCACAGCGTCTGCCTGGAATGTAAGCGCCAGGGCAACGTCTGTGTCTTGGTGGCCAAAGGGGTTCCCTGTTTGGGGCCGGTGACGAAGACCGGTTGCGGAGCCATTTGCCCCCGCATGGGACGGGACTGTTACGGCTGTTTCGGTCCTGCCGAAGGTGCGTCCCTCGGGCCGGGTCGTCCGCCGAACACCGCTTCCCTGGCGGGCCACTTTCATCGGGACCTCCACCTGATTCCGGTCGAAGTGGTGCGGAGGTTCCGCGGCATCAATGGCTACGTCCAGCCGTTCAAGACAGAGAGCGAGGCTTGGGAAGAAACCCTAAAACGTGAGTCGTGAGGCGTGAAGGGTAGGATGGGACCTGCAAAGAAGAAGACCCGGACGATTGCGGTGGACCTGCTGGCGAGGGTGGAAGGTGAGGGCGCCCTCCGCGTAACCGTGCAGAATGGACAGGTCCGTGACGTGGAACTCCGGATTTTCGAGCCGCCTCGGTTCTTCGAGGCCTTTCTCCAGGGACGGCATTTCGACGAAGTCCCGGACATCGTGGCGCGGATTTGCGGCATCTGTCCCGTGGCCTATCAGATGAGCGCGGTCCACGCCTTGGAGCAGATCTTCGGCCTGTCGGTGCAAGGACCGCTTCGGGACCTCCGCCGGCTGCTGTACTGCGGCGAATGGATAGAAAGCCATACCCTGCATGTGTACCTGCTCCATGCGCCGGATTTCCTGGGCTACGAGAATGCCATTGAGATGGCCAAGGATCATCAGGCAGCGGTGACCCGAGGGCTGCGATTAAAAAAGGTGGGCAATCGGATCCTGACCCTCCTCGGAGGCCGCTCGGTCCATCCGGTCTCGGTCAAGGTGGGCGGGTTCTCTCGGGTTCCTCGTCGGATCGAGCTGCAGGCCCTCGCGGACGATCTGCGCTGGGCGCGAGATGCGGCGGCGGAGACCGTCCGCTGGGTGGCCGGGTTCGAATTCCCGGTTTTTCTCCAGGACTACACCTCGGTCGCCCTTAGGCCTTCCCAGGAATATCCGTTCAATGAAGGTCCGATCGCGTCGAATCGGGGACTCGAGATTCCGGCCAGCGAGTTCGAGTCCCGCTTTCAGGAAACGCAGGTGTCCTATTCGAATGCGCTGCACTGCACGCTGGAGGGCAGCCCCTACCTGGTCGGGCCGCTCGCCCGGCTGCACCTAAACCAGGATCGGCTCACCCCATTGGCCAGACAGGCGTTGGCCGAGACCCGTCTCTCCCTTCCGCTCCGCAATCCGTTCCATGGCATCGTGGCCCGCTCGGTGGAAATCCTGTTTGCGGTGGAAGAGGCACTCCGGCTGATTGAGGATTACCAACCGCCCCCCGAGCCCGCTCTTCCCGTGACCGTGAGGGCCGGCACCGGCATGGCGTGCACGGAGGCTCCGCGGGGCATTCTCTATCATCGGTACGAGGTCGGAGCGGACGGGGTGATCCGGCAGGCGAAAATCGTT
>JBFFYZ010000120.1:0-6361 GCA_041568895.1 Nitrospiraceae bacterium | reverse complement strand
TCCTTGAGCTGGAGGGCCAAACCCTGCTCAAGCGCACCCTCTCGGTGCTAGAGGCTCTGTTCCCGGACGTGCTGGTCGTGGCAGCGGAGCAGGGACCTGAGCTTTCGGGGCTTGGCCACCGGGTCGTCACCGACTTGATCCCTGGTTGTGCCACCTTGGGCGGGCTCTATACGGGACTGTCCCTGGCCTCGAGGCCGCGCATCTTTGCCGCCGCCTGCGATATGCCCTTTCTGGCCGCCCCTTCTATTCTTAAAATGGCGGAATTAGGAGAGACCGCGGACATCGTCATGGCCAGCCTGCAAACCGGGCTGCAACCCATGCACGCCTTCTATTCAAAATCCTGTCTGCCCCACCTTGAGCGGATGGCCCGGGCAGGGCAATTCAAGGTTCAAGACCTGTGCCGCGTCCCCGGCCTTGAGGTGCGCCTGATCTCCGAGGAGGACCTCCGAGCAACGGATCCCCAGTTCCTGTCCTTCATGAACGTGAATACGCCAGCCGATTTGGAATGTGCCAGAAAGCTGGCCGCCGGTCGGAAAAGGCCTCCCTCGGGATCCCGATAACCCCATGCGGCGCACCCTGTTGATCATTCATCCGGGCACCCTCGGCGATGTGCTGTTGTCCCTGCCCGCCATCCGTTCGGTTCGGCGCCGGTATCCTTCCCATGACCTAGGACTCTTGGCTAAAGAGGGGGTCGCCAGTCTCCTCCGTGCCTGTGGAGAGATCGAAACCCAGTTCCCATTGGAAGGCGCGGCCCTGACCTGTTTATTGTCGGGACCCGACGCGGTCCAGCCGCCCTTGCACCAGTGGCTCGTCCGATGCGATTTGGCGGTCTGTTGGATGAAGGATCCGGAGGGCCAACTCGCCTCAACCTTGCGGAGCCTCGGAGTGCCCCGATCCATTGTTGCCTCCCCGAGGGAATCGGGCCTTGAGGCCGGCCATCAAACGGAACGGTTTCTTCAGACCCTGGCCGAAATGGGATCGCCGGTCCCGCCCGACGTTCCTCTTGACCTGCCCGAGTCCCTGTTGGCGGGGGCAGAGGCCTTCTCAAGTCCACCAGGCCCAGATTCCCCACCAGGAACCATCGTGCTCCATCCGGGAAGCGGGAGCCCTCACAAATGTGCGCCAGCCTCCCTCTTTGCAAGGGTGGCGGACAGCCTGACTCACAAGGGGTTCTCTCCCCTGCTGGTGGGAGGTCCTGCTGATGACGAGGCACTTACACAGGTGGCTCGAGCCTGCGTCAGCCGACCCAGGATTCTTCAAGGTCTGGACCTCCTCCCGATGGCCGGAGTGCTGGCCCGGGCGGACCTCTTTGTGGGCCATGACTCGGGGCTGACCCATTTGGCCGCTGCGCTCCACGTGCCGACCATTGCGCTTTTCGGACCGACGGATCCCCGGCGGTGGGGCCCGCGCGGTCCCCAGGTCGCCATCGTGACCGGGACACCCTGCCGCTGTCGAGGGTGGGAATCAGTCCAAGCCTGCCGGGACAAGCCCTGCCTGCAGATTCCCTTTGAACCTCTCCTCAACAGGGTCGAACGGGTCCTCCAACGAAACTGGACGGAAAGACCGTTGGCTTAGAGCCGAGGGTTTCCCTCCCGGCTGCCTTGTCAGGGTGGGCGGGATATGCTAGATTGCCAAATTGCTTTTTTCCTTTTCAGAAAAACGACTTAGGAGTGATTTTGTGTCCCTGGGGATCGTCCGTGAAAAGGTGCTGGACGCCCTCAATGGGGCCCTGCAGCAGGCCAAACGGAAGGGGCAGCTGCGGCTCGAGGAGCCCCGAACGGTCACCTTGGATCCACCCAAGCGGCCGGAATGGGGCGACCTGGCCTCGACGATCGCCATGAGCCTGGCCGCGCCGGAGCAACGGTCTGCGTTCGAGGTCGCGCAGATCATTCTGGAGAATATCGAACAGGGCTCGGTCCTCTTCGATCGGGTGGAAATCGCCAAGCCGGGATTCCTGAACATGACGGTCAAGCGGGAACTCTGGCTCGAGGCTCTGGGCGAGATTGAAGAGCAGGGGGAAGCCTACGGGCGCACCGATGGGGGAACAGGCCGCCGGATCTTGGTCGAATTCGTCAGCGCCAACCCTACCGGTCCCCTGCACGTCGGGCATGGACGCGGGGCCGCGGTCGGCCAAGCCCTCGCGAACCTCCTGACCGCGACAGGCTACCAGGTCATTCGGGAATATTACGTGAACGACGCCGGCCGGCAGATGAAACTGTTGGGAGCCTCGGTCTTCGCGCGGTACCAGGAGTTGCACGGGCGGCCCGCCGCCTTCCCCGAAGATGGGTATCGAGGGGACTATGTCGAGACCGTCGCTGCGCATGTGAAGGAACGAGAAGGTCCACAGCTCTTGGACCTTCCCAAGGACCAGGCGGAATCCCGCTGCCAGGAGCTGGCGTACCAGGAGTTATTGGGCTTGATCAAGGAGGACCTCTCGCTGTTCGGGATCGAGTTTGACTCCTGGTTCAGCGAAGCTTCCCTGGTCTCCTCGGGAGTCGTCAGCCGGATCCTGGAGGAACTGAAACAGCGGGACCTGCTGTTCGAGGAGGACGGGGCGCTATGGTTTCGATCCTCGGCCTATGGGGATGAAAAGGATCGGGTGGTCCGGAAACAGGAAGGAGAGTACACGTACCTGGCCTCGGACATCGCCTACCACCGTGACAAGCTCCAGCGGGGCTATGATCTTCTCATTGACGTCTGGGGAGCCGACCATCATGGGTATATTCCCCGCATGCAGGCGGTGGTGCAGGCGTACGGATTTCCTAAAGACCGCCTCCAAGTCGTACTCGTTCAGATGGTGAATTTGCTTCGGGCCGGCAAAAAAGTGGAAATGTCCAAGCGGGCCGGGGAGTTCATCACCATGCGGGAAGTGATGGACGAGGTCGGAGCCGACGCCACCAAGTTTTTCTTCCTGATGCGGCGGTCGGATACTCCCTTGGACTTCGACCTGGAACTGGCCAAGCAGCAATCCGCGGAAAACCCGGTTTATTACGTGCAATATGCCCACGCCAGGATCGCGAGTCTCTTTCGCGTGGCGGAAGAACGGGGGATTCGGGTTCCCAAACCCTCCGAAATCGACCTGAGGCTGTTGACCCATCCCGACGAATTCGAGGTGATCCGGAAACTGTCGGCGTACCCGTCCGTGCTCCAGGGAAGTGCCGCGGCATTGGAACCCCACCGGATGACCTTCTATCTGCAGGAGTTGGCCGGTCTTCTGCACACGTTTTATTACAAGCACCGCATCCTGCCGCCGGCTGGGGAAACGGAGGTGAATGAGACCTCCGGGTTCCCGAATGACCAAGAGGCTGAGGCTCCTCGCACTCGGGAAGCGGTCACTCCGGGTCTCACCGCGGCGCGACTCGTGCTCATGCGGGAGGTTCAGCGAGTCATACGCAATGGGTTGGGCGTGTTAGGGGTTCGGGCTCCGGAGCGAATGTAGGGCTGGAATCTCATGTTGGAATTTTCGGTTCAGGCAACGGATTTGGGAGGGCGGGCCCGCCTCGGCCGTCTGCTCACCGCGCACGGGGACCTTGAGACGCCGGCCTTCATGCCGGTGGGCTCGCTCGGGGCGGTAAAAGGCATCGAACCGGACGAGTTGCACCGCTTGGGGTTTCGGCTCCTGTTGAATAATGCCTATCACCTGTACTTGCGGCCTGGCCACGAGGTCGTGGCGAAGTTCGGGGGCCTGCATGCGTTCACGGCCTGGCCGGGTGCTATCCTGACGGACAGCGGCGGATTTCAGGTGTTCAGCCTGGCCAAGCTGTGCCGGGTGTCGGAAGAGGGAGTCGCTTTTCAATCCCACCTGGATGGCTCCCTGCACCAGATCACCCCCGAGCGTGCGATTGAGATCCAGGAGGCTCTGGGGGCGGACATCATAATGGCCTTCGACGAATGCGTGGGACTTCCGGCACCACCGGAACGGGTGAGGGAGGCGCTCCTCCGGTCCAACCGGTGGGCGAGACGGTGCCAGGCGGCGCGGCGGCGGACCGATCAGGCGCTCTTCGGGATTGTGCAAGGCGGGCTCGATCCGGATCTGCGGGTCCGAGGGGCGCGGGACCTGGTCACGTTGGGATTTGACGGGTATGCGATCGGGGGGCTCTCGGTCGGGGAACGTAAGCCGGCCATGTACGCGACCCTCGAGGCGACCGTTCCCGAGCTCCCCGCCGGACGGCCACGGTATCTCATGGGAGTCGGGATGCCCGAGGACCTGGTCGAAGGGGTGGCCAGGGGGATCGACCTGTTTGACTGCGTGGTCCCCTCCCGCCATGGGCGGACCGGGTGGTTGTTCACATCCACCGGCCGGGTGGTCATTAAGCAGGCCCAGTATGTCCGCGACGAGGGCCCCGTCGATGCGGACTGTTCCTGCTCGGTCTGCGCGCGGTACTCACGGGCCTATCTGCACCACCTGTTCCGGACCAAGGAGATGCTGGGCGTGCGTCTCAACACGCTCCACAACTTGCATTATTTTGCCGATTTGATGCGGCGGATCCGGGCGGCGATCCAAGCGGGAACCTTCACCGCATTTCGCGAGGAATTTCTTGGGCGGTACCGGAGCCAAAACTGGAGCGACGAGGATGACTCGACGGTGGGCGTGACTCAGGAGAGCAGGGGAGCACGGATGATATTCGAGGAGGGACGGTCGTGAAGGTCTTGGCATCACTGGCGTGGGCGCAAGGGGGCTCCGGCGGGAGCGGCACAGGGACCCTGCTGTCGTTAATCCCGTTTGTCCTGATATTCGTCATCTTTTATTTTCTGCTGATCCTTCCCCAACAGAAAAAGCAAAAGGAGCTTCGAAAAATGCTGGAGGCCCTCAAGAAGGGGGACAAGGTCATTACCTCCTCCGGCATATGGGGAACAATCACCAACATGGGCAAAAATACCATCACGCTCCAAGTGGCGGACAATACCAAGCTGAAGGTCCAGCGCGAGAACATTGCACGGCTGCGATCGGATGATGAGGACTGACAGGAAGGGGAAGGGGTTAGGCAAGCATGAAAAAGGTTAGTGGTCGGTTTACCCTGCTCGCACTGGTTGCGGTTCTGTCGTTGGCATTTTTCCTGCCGTCCTATCCCGCTTTGTATCACCCGCTGCCGGGATGGCTGAAAAAAGTCCTCCCCAATAAGGGGATCGCCCTCGGGCTGGACCTTCAGGGCGGCATCCACCTCGTCTTGGAGGTCGAGGAGGACCGTGCCCTGGAGATCGCGGTGGACCGGTCCCTCAATGCCATTCAGGATCAATTGGTGGACAAAAAGATCCCGGTGGAATCGGTTAAGCGGACGGGGCTCAGCCAAATCACCCTGAACTTTCAAAAGGCGGATCTGAAGGACGACATTCGAAAGGTGTTGGAGGATTTCCCCACCTTTTTCGAGATGGAGCAGGCCGGGAGCGAAAATCGGCTGGTGTACGAGCTGCGGGAAGGAGAAATTAAGCGGATCAAGGATTCGGCCATCAACCAGGCCCTCGAGACCATTCGCAATCGTATCGACCAATTCGGGGTCACCGAGCCATTGATCCAACGGCAGGGCCTGAAGCAAATCGTCGTGCAGTTGCCCGGCATCAAGGAGCCCAAACGGGCCAAGGACCTGATCAAGGAAACGGCGCTGCTGGAATTCAAGATGCTCGACGAATCCAGCAAGCTGGCGCTGGAGCTTCCCCCGCGGATACCCAAAGGCAAGGAAGGCGAGATCCTGAAGCAGTATCAGAGCCAAATTCCGGAAGGGGACGAAATCCTTTTTGAAAAAGTCGTCGACGAGGAGGGGGGACGGGAATTTCGGATTCCATACCTCGTCAAGAAACGCGTCATGTTGGCCGGCGACGTCTTGAGCGACGCCCGGGTGTCGATCGGACAATTCAACGAGCCCTACGTGTCGGTGAGCTTTGACGCCAAAGGGGCCAGAGAATTTGAGCGGATCACCGCGGAACACGTCAAAAAGCGGATGGCCATCGTGTTGGACAACACGGTCTATTCGGCTCCCGTCATCCAGGAACGGATCAGCGGCGGGCGGGCGCAGATCACCGGGGCCTTCACCATGCAGGAGGCCAACGACCTGGCGATCGTGCTGCGGGCCGGTGCCTTGCCGGCGCCCCTGAAGATCATCCAGGACCTGACGGTCGGCCCATCCCTCGGGCGGGACTCCATTGAAAAAGGGCTCCAATCCACGGTGGTGGCCGGCATCCTGGTGGTGTTGTTTATGGTGATCTATTACCGGCTCTCCGGGGTCATCGCCGACTTCGCGCTGGCATTGAACCTGGTCTGTTTGATCGGCGCCTTGGCCGGCCTCAACGCCACCCTGACGCTGCCTGGAATCGCCGGGATCATTCTGACCATCGGGATGGGAGTGGACTCCAATGTCCTGATTTT
>JBFFYZ010000119.1:0-6369 GCA_041568895.1 Nitrospiraceae bacterium | reverse complement strand
GCGCATTACAACCTGGCCGTGACGTTGGAACGGCTTGGTGATCAGAAGGCGGCGTACGATCACTACATTAAAGCGGCGAACTTGGCGCCGGGACATAAAATCATCTGGAACTCTCCCCCCCTGCGCAAGCACGGCGAGGTTCAAGGATCCTCCAAATCGGATATGATTTTCGCTCCGGCCATAGGGCATTGAGAAGGGAGCTGTCTCCGTGGGACGCCGTGGCCGCGCTCGTCCGCTGTCGGTCAGCGCAGAAGAGTTTGAACAACTGGTCCGCCAGGCGGTGGACGGCCTCCCGGAGGAATACGGTCGTCTGCTGAAGAACGTGGCCGTGGTCGTCGAAGAAGAGCCGGCGCGGGACGTACTCGACGAACTGGGCCTGGAATCGGAGGACGATCTCCTCGGACTCTACTCGGGGACCGCGGTGGGGGAGGAGTCGTTTTTTGATGCGGGGGGGATTCTTCCGGCCAAAATTTCGATTTACCGGGGTCCGATCCTCCGCCAGTGCCGCTCCGCCGACGAGGTCGTCCGGGAGGTGCGGGATACGGTGGTCCATGAAATTGGGCACCATTTCGGATTGGACGATGAGGAAATGCCGTATTGAGGCAACTATGAATGCTGAATGATGATCGCTGAATTTAAGTGGTCGGCCTCAAATCATCATTCATCGTTCATCATTCATCGCTGCCCCTCGGTAGCCCCAGGCGAGCATGAAGGCGCCCAGCAGCACCATGGGGACGCTGAGCAGTTGGCCCATCGTGAAGGGGCCGAGAACGAATCCCAGGTGCAGGTCCGGCTCGCGAAAATATTCCACGACGACCCGGCAGAGACCATAGCCGGTGAAGAAGCTCCAAAAGACCGTGCCGGGTGGAGTCGCCCATCGGCTGACGCCCCAGACCACCAAAAAGAGCACGAACCCTTCCAACCCCGCCTCGTAGAGCTGCGACGGGTGACGGCATTCGGGACCGCCGCCCGGAAAGACCATGCACCAGGCGACATCGGTGGGGCGTCCGTACAGCTCCCCATTGATGAAATTGCCTAGCCGCCCCAATCCCAGTCCGATGGGGGCGGTGATCGCGGCGAGATCCGCGATGGCGTACGCGGGGAATCCGCGGCGACGGCAGAACAGCCACAAGGCGATTATGGTGCCCAGCAGCCCGCCGTGGAAGGACATGCCGCCTTCCCAGACGGCGACGATTTTCAACGGGTGCTCCAGGTAGTAGGGTAGATTGTAGAACAGGACGTAGCCCAACCGGCCGCCGAGAAACACCCCTACCGCGGCATACACAATGAGGTCATATAATTGGTCCTTGGTGATCGTGACGTTCCGAGCGGCCGCCTGGCTCTTGATCACGAAATAGGCGGCGGCCAGAGCCAAAATGTACATCAATCCGTACCACCGAAATTGAAGGGGGCCGAGCCGGAGAAACACGGGATCGATCTGCGGATAGGCAATTTCAGCGAGCAGCATCATCAGGATTGGAGATCCTTCCTCCTTTTGAAAAAGACACAGAGTCGGCGGTCATACTAAGGGCCGTTGGGCAAATTTGCAACATCTCGGGCGGGATTTTCCAGGCGAAATGAGCCGCACAGGGTCCCTGTGGGTGGCGCAGGAACGGACGGAGAGGTATCATAGGCACGATGGGAATCTGGATCGTCCTGGCCATGTGGTCGACGCTCGGGGAGCCGGCGCGGTGGACGACTGCGCCGGCCCTTGCCCCTCCGCCTTCATGGGAGACCGCGCGCTCTCGGGAGGAACCGACAGGCGTGCCCCGGAAGGTGGCCACGCGAACCCTGGATGGCCAGGAGTTGTTGAACATCGGCGATCTGCACGAAGTGCAAAATCATTTTGAGGAGGCGTTACCCTATTACCAGCGGGCTCTTCAGGCCTTTCGGGAACAACAAGACCGGAAGGGAGAGGCGACCGCGCTGGTGAAAATCGGGAGTCTCCGCGAACGCCAGGGCAAACCGGCCGAGGCGCTCGAAGCGCTCCAAGCGTCTCTCCCGCTGCTGGAGAACAAGGGCCCGGAGCGGTTGCGAGCGCGGGCGCTGTTCACGGTAGGGCGTGTCGCCGAGTCGCTGGAGCGCATTCAAGTTGCCGAGCGGGCCTACCAAGACGCCGGCCGGCTTTACCTCCGCATGGGAGATCCGGAGGGCCATAACGACACCCGTATTCGGTTGGGAAAGCTCTGGGTGGCGAAGGACCGGCTGGAAGAGGGGCTCGCTCTCTTGCAGGCGGCGCTGGAGAATGCCGGAACCCGGCGCGATTTGACCCAGCAGGTCGGAGCCCTGATCGCCATCGGGGAAGCTCGGCTTCGGGAAGGGAATCTCGACCAGGCGATTCACGACTATCGGCGGGCCCTTCAGCAGGCCGAGGACCGGCGGGAGTTGCCTCTGGAAGCGCATGTCAGAACCAGATTGGCCCAGACCTATGCCAGCGCCGGCCGGCCGCATGAGGGGGTGGCCGTGGCCCAGCGCGCCCTCACCATATTCCAAACCCTTCGCGATCGATCCCGAGAGGCGGACACGCTTTCCCTGCTTGGCAACCTCCATCGGGAGAGCGGAGACTCCTCCTCGGCGCTCCAGCATCACAAGCGGGCCTTGGCCCTGTAACGGGCGCTGCGGGATTCCCAGCGGGAAGCCGGCAGTTTAATTAACCTGGCTTCGGTGTACGAGGTGCAAGGGGCGATGGAGGAGGCTCAAGAAACCAGGGCGAAAGCGATCTTCCTTCTTCAACCCGAATCCCCGTGAAATGTGGGTTTCAGGTAGCGCGGGTTGGGCCAGCCTGCCCTGCTCAGGCGCTCCGGCTCGACCGGACTAAACCTCCCCTCGACTCGGCTGCGGAACTCGCCGCGTCCGACGGCTTTGCCGAGACACGGCTCAAACAGTCCTCGCCGTCCGCTTTCGCCTTTCGGCTGTCGCGGACCGCCTCGGCTCGGTAAGTCCCGGTGCCCTCGCCGTCGCGATTCGCGACTCAGGCCGACCCATCCCGCGCTCGCTGGGCCCCCAAAAATCGTGCGATGAACCCGTTTCTTTATGTCTCCTGTCTGCTTTCTGAAACTCGTTTTTTGAGTCCTGTTGTGAAAAGGAAACAGGTTCTTTATGAACCATTGATGATTCATGCGGAATTGGGCCAGTTTTGCTTGGGTTTTTGGCGGATCATCTCTGGCATGAGAGATGCTATTTCATCCGGTGAAGGTTTCGGGAGGTTTCAAAAAGGTTCGCAACAACGAAACCGGGGACCTTCACCGGTTTCTCGGTCACACAAAGGAGGCATCGCCATGTCCACGCAAGCAAGAAGGGTTGCAAAAGCCACGGCACTCGTCGCAAGTGGAGCGTTGATCGGCGCTGGGCTCGGACTTCTCTACGCGCCAAAGTCGGGGAGTGAAACCCGGCGCTGGATTCGTCATCACGCCAAGCGTGCGCAGGTGGAAGCGACTAAGTTCAGCCGGAAGGTGAAGTCCGGAATGGATCAGGCGATGGAGCGTGGCAAGCAGCTGATGGCCAAGCGAGCCTCTCAGCGGACCCCGGAGGCCGCCTAAGCCTCCAGAGACGCTTTGAGGTCCACGCCCGCTTGATGTCGTAGGGTTGACCCCGTCCCTCTCCCTGCGGACGGCCTGAGACGTCCTCTCTCAGGCCGTCTGTGTTTTTCCCGCCATCGTGGTGCTTCCTTTTTCCCGCGCGTCTGGCATCAACCATCCGAGTTGCCTGCCGGCTTGCCTTGACCCCTCCGGGATCGGGTGCTAGAGTCTCGCCGTCACGACGAGCCGGATGCCGGAGTGGCGGAATTGGCAGACGCCAGGGACTTAAAATCCCTTGGGCTCACAAGGCCCGTCCCGGTTCGAGCCCGGGCTCCGGCACCAATGGGACCAACCGAAGGGGGTCGTTATGCAATCGATGATTCGAATGCTGAGCGTGCTGTCAGCATTTCTGCTGCTCGCCGCTATTCTGGGCTGCGGTCAGGAAGGGCCTGCGGAACGGGCTGGCAAGCAGGTGGATCAAGCCGCGGACAATGTGCTGGAGGCCGGACAACACACGATCGACAAGGCGAAGGGCCTCGGGCAGACATTGGAACAGTCGGCAGGCAAAACGGCGGACCAGGCGAAGGATGCTGCCAAGTAGGATTCCGGTTCTTGGACTCCCCCACCGGTCTGTATGTTCCCGCTGCACCGTCTTTTCTTGGATCCGACCTCCCTGGAGACCTTCACGATGAGCCAACAGGAAGCCCTCATCTGTGCCTACATCCTTGACGGGAAGGGAGGAGCCCGTCAGGCGGGATGGGCCGAGCTCGAAAGCTGGAAAAGGTCCGACGGGGTGTTTTGGGTTCACCTGGATCGGACCAGGCCGGACACCAAAACCTGGCTCGAGGAGAAGGCGCATCTCGATCCCCTGGCCTGTGAGGCTCTCCTGGCGGAAGAAACCAGACCCCGGAGCGTGCGGGTCAATGACAGTCTGCTGGTCATCCTGCGCGGAGTGAATCTGAACCCCGGAGCCGATCCGGAAGATATGGTCTCGATCCGTCTGTGGGTGGAGACGGACCGAGTCATCAGTTTGCGCTCACGCCCGCTGATGGCGATCCAGGACATTCGAAACAGTCTGTCCGGCCAGACCGGGCCCAAAGGGGCCGGCGACATTCTGGTGGCGGTGGCCGACAAGATGGTCGATCGAATGGGCCCGGTCATCACCGATTTGGATGACGAGGTGGATGAGCTGGAGGACAAGATGGTGACCGCCGCGAGCCGAGACCTCCGGGTGCGGTTGGGCTCGCTGCGCCGGAAGGCCATCAGTCTCAGGCGGCACCTCGCACCCCAGCGGGAAGTGATGGCCCGGTTGCAACTCGAACAGATTCCCTGGCTGAGCCAATTCCATAAGGTCCAGTTGCGGGAAATCGCGGATCAGATCATGCGGTTCGTGGAGGACATGGATTCCGCCCGGGAGCGGATCGCGGTGATGCAGGAGGAGCTGGCCGGGCGCCTCGCTGAACAGATGAATAAAACCATGTATGTCTTGGCGCTGGTCGCAGCGGTGTTTTTGCCGCTCGGTCTGCTCACGGGACTGTTGGGGATCAATGTCGGGGGGATCCCCGGTGCCGAGGACCCACTGGCCTTTTTCCTCGTATGTCTGCTTCTGATTTTTCTGGCCGGCCTGCAGATATGGATGTTCCGCCGGCTGAAGTGGTTTTAATCAGGACCTACCGGGAAGACATGTATTCCTCGACTCAGTGAGAATCTGGTCAACAGAGGGTTTTCGTTGCGGAGTGAGGTGCCCAGGATCTGGTCGTCAGGAGTGAAGACCGTGGGGTTGTGGGTCCTCACCCTGCTCCTCGCGACCTTTTTTCTGGTCGCCGGCGGGACCAAACTGATGAGCGATCCGGCCTCCACCAACAATTTCGTTCGGTGGGGTTATCCGAGCTGGTTTCGATTTGTGATCGGAGTGGTGGAGACGGGGGGAGGGCTGCTGCTCCTCGTGCCACGCCTGGCCGGCCTGGCGTCGATCCTGCTGGGCATGGTGATGATCGGGGCCACGGCGACCCATTTGGTCCATGGCGAAATAGAGGCCGTCCCCGTCCCGTTGGTTCTGCTGGCCCTCCTCGCTCTGCTCGGCTATGCCCGCCGGGACTCGGTGCGTGCCCTTCTTCGACGCCTCAAGCATGACTCCGCCTAACCCCCGCCTGCCCGGCTGTCCGAAACAGACCAAGCACGGTATCATAGTTCCGCCCACCATCAGGGGGGAACGCCCGTGAACCAAGTCCGGTTTTCAGGCGCCCGATTTACCGTAGAGTACCACCTGAGCGGCACGGAAGCGGAAGCGCGTGCGAAAGCGACCGCCTTGTGCCTCGACCAGTCGGTGGAGCTTCCCGATGAGCTGATTCCGCCCGGCCCCATTCGTGACCACGTGCTCGGGCAGGTGGAGCGTTTGCAGCGGATTGCAAGCGATCGGCATGAAGCCGTGATCAGCTTTCCCTGTGAATTGCTGACGGGAGAATGCGGGCAACTGCTCAACGTCGTGTTCGGAATTGCCAGCCTGAAGCCGGGTGTTCGTGTGTGGCGGCTTTCTCTCACTGAGGCCCTGGTAGGCGCTTGGACCGGTCCCCGGTTCGGGCGGGTCGGACTGCGAGAGCGGGTTGGAGTGTCCTGCCGTCCCTTAGTCTGCGGGGTGCTGAAACCCCTTGGCTTGTCCTCGGCCGCCCTGGCAGACCTGACGTATCACTTCGCCCTGGGCGGGCTCGACCTGATCAAGGACGACCAGGCCTTTTCTGACCACCCACTGTCCTCCTTTGAGGATCGCGTCGCCCGTTGCGCCGAAGCCGTGTCGGCCGCCAACCGGAAAACCGGTCTGTCCACCCTGTATGTGCCCAACGTGACGGGGCCT
>JBFFYZ010000118.1:0-6404 GCA_041568895.1 Nitrospiraceae bacterium | reverse complement strand
TGCGTTCATCGTTATTTAGAATATGCCAAGTCTTCAGGCCCTGCGCCGCAAGATCGGCGCAGTCAAAAACACGCAGAAGATCACCAAGGCCATGAAAATGGTCGCCGCCGCCAAGCTGCGGCGGGCCCAGGATCGGATCTTGGCGGCCCGCCCCTACGCGCACCAGATGCGGGCCGTGCTGGCCAACCTCAGCCAGCGGGTCAACCGGGCCTCCCACCCACTGTTGCAAAAACGGGTCGGCCGGCGCGTGGAAGTCCTGGTGGTGACCAGCGACCGGGGACTCTGCGGAGCGTTCAACGCCAACATCCTGCGCAAGGCCACCGAGTTCCTCAAAGACCGGGAAACCCGGGGCGCGCAGGTGGCCGTCAGCCTGGTTGGGCGCAAGAGTCGGGATTTTTTCCGCCGGCGGCCCTGGTCCATCCGGCAGCAGTGGGTCGGCGTGTTCGACCGTCTCACGTACGAACACGGGCTGGACATCGGCCAGGACCTCATCGAGCACTTCACGAAGGGCACGTTCGACGAGCTCTACGTCATCTATAACGAATTCAAGTCCGCCATCCAGCAACGGATCATCGTCGAAAAATTGTTTCCGATCGATTCCCTCGAGAAGAGCGGGCAGGCCGGAGAGCAGGACGAGCCGGAGAGCTTTGCCGGCGGCAGCTACCTGTACGAGCCGGATGAGGACGAGCTACTCGCCGCCCTGGTTCCCAAATATTTTCAGATTCAGGCGTTCCGAATTCTGCTGGAGTCCTCGGCGGCGGAGCAAGGCGCGCGCATGGCCGCGATGGACGGCGCCACGCGGAACGCGGGCGAATTGATCGGGAAGTTGACGCTGTATTTCAACAAGACACGCCAGGCGGCGATCACCAAGGAATTGATGGACATCGTCGGCGGGGCCGAAGCACTGAAATAGGGCTATGGGCTATAGGCAATAGGCTATAGGGTCATCTTTCTCTTTTCACCTATTGCCCATTGCCCCGCGCCTAGAGCCCAGAAGCAAAGGAGTCCGTCGTGAGCACAGGGAAAGTCATTCAGGTCATTGGACCGGTGGTGGACGCGGAGTTCCCCCAGGGTCAACTCCCGAACATCTATAACGCGCTTCGGGTGGAGCAGGATGAAGACAAGAAGGCCGGAACGCCCGAGATCCGGGTGACCCTCGAAGTGGCCCAGCACCTTGGCGAAAACCGCATCCGCAGCGTCGCCATGTCCTCCACGGACGGGCTGGTCCGCGGGATGCCCGTCCAGGATACCGGCGCGGCGATCTCCGTGCCCGTCGGACGGGAAACCCTGGGACGCTTGATGAACGTGCTGGGCGAGCCGGTGGACGAGAAGGGGCCGATCAAGACGTCCAAGACCTATCCCATTCACCGGCCCGCCCCGTCACTCGAGGACCAGGAAACGAAGACCGAGGTGCTGGAGACCGGCATCAAGGTGGTGGACCTTCTGGAGCCCTATTCCAAAGGCGGCAAGGTCGGTCTGTTCGGCGGCGCCGGCGTCGGCAAGACCGTCATCATCATGGAGCTGATCAACAACATCGCGCTCCACCACGGCGGGTTCTCGGTCTTTGCGGGCGTCGGAGAGCGGACACGCGAGGGGAACGACCTGTGGCACGAGATGCAAGAGTCCAAGGTCATTGACCCGAACGATTTTACTAAGTCCAAGGCGGCTCTGGTGTACGGGCAGATGAACGAGCCGCCCGGCGCCCGCCTGCGCGTGGGCCTCACCGGCCTGACCGTCGCGGAGTACTTCCGCGATGAGGAGCACCAGGACGTGCTCCTGTTCATCGACAACATTTTCCGGTTCACCCAGGCAGGCTCGGAGGTCTCAGCCCTCCTGGGCCGCATGCCGTCCGCGGTGGGCTACCAGCCCACCCTGGGCACCGAGATGGGCGTTCTGCAGGAACGGATCACGTCCACCAAGACCGGCTCGATTACGTCCGTGCAGGCGATCTACGTGCCCGCCGACGACTTGACCGACCCTGCGCCCGCCACAGCCTTCGCCCACCTGGACGCCACGACCGTGTTGTCCCGGTCTCTGGCCGAGCTGGGCATTTATCCGGCGGTGGACCCACTGGACTCCACCTCCCGGATTCTGGACCCGCAGGTCATCGGCGAAGAGCATTACCAAGTGGCCCGAAAAGTCCAGTCCGTGCTCCAACGGTACAAAGACCTCCAGGACATCATCGCGATTCTGGGTATGGACGAATTGTCGGAGGACGACAAGCTCGTGGTGCACCGGGCCCGTCGTGTCCAGCGGTTCTTATCACAGCCGTTCCACGTCGCCGAGGCCTTCACCGGCACACCCGGCAAATACGTCAAATTAAAGGACACGGTCCGAAGCTTCAAGGAAATCGTGGAAGGCAAATACGACGACATGCCCGAACAGGCGTTCTACATGGTCGGCACGATCGAGGAAGCCTTGGCCAAGGCTGAAAAGCTGGGGCATAAAAGGGGGTGACGGGTGACACGTAACAAGTGACGGGTAAGAGCCTTCTTTCCTCTGCCTCTCGTCACTCGTCGCTCGTCACACGTCACGGAGACTTGTGGCTGGGAAACTCCTATTAGAAGTCGTCACCCCGGACCGCCTGCTGCTGAGCCAGGAGGTGGATGAGGTCATCGCTCCCGGCACCAACGGGGAGTTCGGGGTGCTGCCCGGGCACTGCCATTTCCTCTCGACCCTGAGAATCGGGGAACTCCGGTACCGGGTCGGCGAGCTGACCTCCTTTATGTCGGTGCTGTGGGGTTTCGCCGAGGTGACTCCCAAGAAGGTCACCATTTTGGCGGAGATCGCCGAAAAGGCCGAGGACATCGATCCGACGCGGGCGAAAGAGGCGGTGGCCAAAGCCGAAGAGCGCTTGCAACGGGGCGGATTGCCTTCCGAGGTCGAGGAGGCCAAGGTCAGCCTCGAGAAAGCCCGTCTGCGCCAGAAGATGGCCGAACGCGCCCGCCAGAAAAAACCTTCCTGATTCTGATTCCACAATCCGGCCAGGCCCTGTTCAGCTGGCGGCATCCTGACCTACTCCAGATTCCAATCTATGCCGCTATCGGAAATCCAAACGGAGATCGTCGTGACGGCGGGGGAAACCCCCAAGCGGCTGGATCTGTTCCTCGCCAACCGAGATCCGATGCTGTCCCGGACCGCGCTCAAGCGCCTGATGGAAGAAGGGCGGATTACCGTCAATGGCCTTCCGGCCAAACCCAGCCAGAAGATCAAGCCCCGTGATCGCATTGTCCTCGTCGTCCCCCGACCCGAGCCCCTGGACCTCAAGCCGGAACCCATCCCGATTGAGATTCTCCACGAGGACAAGGCGTTGCTGGTGCTGAACAAGCCCGCGGGCCTGGTCGTGCATCCCGCCCCTGGACATTGGACCGGCACGCTGGTCAACGCGCTGCTGCATCATTTTGCCTCTTCACCTCCTTCCGAAGGTTCACTCTCTTCGATCGGGGGAAAGGAGCGGCCGGGGTTGGTCCACCGGTTGGATAAGGAAACCTCCGGCGTCATGGTGGTCGCAAAGACCGATCTGGCGCATCGCGGATTGGCCTCCCAATTCAAAGAGCACCGGATCACGCGCGTCTATGAGGCCCTGGTTTGGGGGTTGGTGAAAAAAGCGGAAGGACTGATCGACCTCGCCATTGGGCGCGACGTCAAAGAACGGAAAAAGTTCTCGGCCAGGACGGCGAAGCCTCGCGAGTCCGCCACGGTCTATCGCATCCTGGAACGATTCGGAAAGGTCGCCACCCACCTGGCCCTCACACCACGCACCGGCCGCACACACCAGATCCGGGTCCACCTGTCCTTCATCGGGCACCCGGTGTTGGGCGATCCGACCTACGGAGGCAGAAAGGTCAAGGAACTGGCGGAAGTGGCTATTCCCCGGGTCATGCTGCATGCCCACACGTTAGGATTTCACCATCCTGACACGGGACGGTACCTGGAGTTCATGGCCCCGCTTCCTCCCGATATGGTTCTGGTGCGGGACGTCCTGAGGGGGATTCTTCCCCTGAGCCCTCGAGGGTCCTGATAAGGATGAGCAGCGCTTGACAGTAAAGACGGGGCACGGTATCTGTCTCACCCACAGGAGCAAGAACGGTGGAAACCACGGAAGCGTTGGACATCATTGGCAGCTTGGTCTCCTCCCTGAAGACCTACGCCGCGAAGCTGCCGGTCGTCTCCCCGGTGGTTCCCGGCGGACTGAAGCCCACGCCGGAAGTGGTCAGCGCCTATGAGCAGGCCGTGATTCGCTTCCGGAAACAGGCGGGGACCTCGCCGTTTCGCCGGGGCAATGAAATCCTGATTGAATCGCTGGAGGCTTTCGAGGGGGGGCGGCTGTTGGCAGCAGTGCAACCCGTGCTGATGACCTTGGATCTGTTGGAACTCATGCAGCGCGAGAAGGCCATCAAACTCACCGGCGCTGAGGAAAAGCGGATCGGCGAGTACCGGACGGCCCTTCAAAAAATCATGCCGGGCAATCAGCCGGAATTGGAGGGAGCCGGGAGAGGGATATGAAGGCAACGATGAGTGATGAATGCGGAATGATGAATTCAGAACGATCCGGAAAGGATTTTCTCAATTCAGCATTCCGCGCTCATCATTCATCTTTTTGAATTATTGGCCCATTTTTGGTCCAGCGGCATTGGAGCCTTGATTCACAAGTTTGAATCGTACGGCCTTGGAGCAATGGGGGCAAGTCATGCGAATGGTGTTTTCATCCAGCTGTTCGATCTGGTCTTCCTTGACCCACATCAATTGTCCGCAATATTTGCAGGTTCGGACTTCGGTTCCCATAATCACACCCTCATGTCGAATCCACTCGCTACGCCGGCAGGATTTGGTATTCCTGGCCGTCGGTCGGTGGCCAGGCCTGTAATTTAATATAAAGGAGGCCGTTCACTCAAGACCATGATCACCTACTCGGAACGGAAAGATTTCGATCCGTCCCACCTCGTCCGTCTGTACGAACAAGCGCCCTGGGCCAAAGGACGGCAGGTAGAGGACGCGCGCGACATGTTGGCCCAGACGGACCTGGCCATCTCGGTGTGGGACGGGGACCGGCTGGTCGGGTTCGGGAGGGTGCTGACGGACTATGTGTACCGGGCATCGATCTGGGATGTGATCGTGGACCAGGGGTATCAGGGCAAGGATATCGGAACGGAGATCATTCACCGCATCCTCCATCACCCCCTGCTGAAGCGGGTGGATCTCTTCTGGCTGTGCACCAGGGACAAACAGACCTTTTACGAAAAGCTGGGGTTCAGGGCAAACGAGCAGACGGGGATGGTGTGGGCGAGGTCGGCACAGGCGCGGCTGGAATAGGGGGGATGGTCTCGGCTGAGGAAGGGCGAGCAGTTCCGGTTTTGTCCTAATGCGTTGACAGGTCGTCCCTGTTGAAGTCCATCTTTTGGCCGGGTGCTCCTCTGAAGCTTCGACCCAAGGTCGAAATGCCGTCGCACCCGGCAGCCTTTCACCTTTTACCGCACCATTCCCGCCAGGACAAAACCTCCATGCTCATCCCTTCCACCCGGGCCCAAAAGGGCAGAACCTCAATGAAGTGGTCGCCACCCTTGACCTTCCTCCCTCCAGCCGCGCATCAAAAATGTAAGTGGAGCAGAAAGAGTAAGAGGCGGGAGGAGAGGGACTACACCGTCACTCGACGTTGCCGGGTGTGGGAAACCAGGAGAGCAAGAAAAAAGAGCACGGTCGCAAGGAGGACGATCGCGGGACCGGACGGCAAATCCCATGCATAGGAGAGCAGGACCCCGCCGACGGCGCACCCGACACCGATCACAACCGAATAGGCCGTCATGTGGAAGAGGCTGCGGGTAAGCTGATAGGCCGTCGAGGCGGGAATCAGCACCATGGCAAACACGAGGATGGCCCCCACCGTTTTCAAGGACACCACTACAGTCAACCCCACCAGCGTCAGGAGCAGATAATACATGACCCGTGCCGGCACTCCCGAGGCCTCGGCCATTTCCTGATCGAAGGCGATGAAATACAGCTCCTTGGAGAACAGAAGGATGACTCCCAGCACAAGGAGGCTCAGGGCCAGGATAACCCGCAACTCATCCGTGGTCACGGATAGCACGCTTCCAAAGAGGTATCCATAGACCTCGCTGTTGTAGGCCTTCATGAGTCCGATGAACAGAATGGCCAGGGCCATGGTCGCCGTGTACAGAATCCCAATCGACACATCCAGCTTCATGCGTCCCTTTTCTTCCATGAGGCCGGTCACCCAGACGGTCGCGAGCCCGAACACAATGGCCAAGGGAAGCGGAGGCAGCCCGACCAGATAGGCCAGCGTCACACCGGCGAAGGCGGCGTGGGCCGTCCCAGCCCCGATAAAGGCCAGGCCTCGCAGCACGATAAAGACCCCGATCACCGAGCACACCGCCCCCACCAAGGCC
>JBFFYZ010000117.1:0-6410 GCA_041568895.1 Nitrospiraceae bacterium | reverse complement strand
TCATACTCCATCGCTTCTTCGTAAACAGGTGGGCCGTTAGCTCAGCTGGTAGAGCAGCTGACTCTTAATCAGCGGGCCGCAGGTTCGATCCCTGCACGGCCCACCAATTCCCGTCTGGTTTTTCCTCTTCTCCTTCTCCCAAGTCCTCAATTCCAACGTGAAGTGCACAGCCACGGACTGGAAATCTACGAACCCGCTCATTTTTGTGTGTTTAAAAAATAGAGCTACTCCGTCCTATAGGGTGCGGGAATTTCCAAGAGACGTTCGCAAAAGAGGCCAAAAGGCTTATTTCAAAATGGTCTGGCTAGTCCCGCCACAGGGCAATACCCCCCAACAGGCCCACGACATTGGGGATGATCGTCACGTTGGCCGGGAGGGCCAACGTCACTTTTTTGCCATTGCCCCCACCCAAATAGAGCTCCTCAAAGTTAAACAGGTGGTCCAGCGTGTTGATGGCTTTTCCTAGCCGTTTGTTCCACGCTTTTTTCCCCACCTTCTTGAGAGCAGCGTTCCCGAGGTGCTCTTCATAGGTATCCCCCCGACGAAAGGGATGGTGAGCCAGTTCCAGGTTGGGAACCAGGGTGCCATCAATAAACAACGCCGACCCCATGCCGGTTCCCAGTGTCAGGACCAATTCCACTCCCCGTCCCCTGACCGCACCCAATCCCTGCACGTCGGCGTCGTTAGCCACCCGGACGGGTTTTCGTAATTGAGCCTCCAGCGCGTCGGCCAGGTTATAGCCCCGCCAAGTCCGATCCAGGTTCGGCGCCGTCGCGACCACTCCCTGATGCACCACACCGGGAAAGCCGACCGAAACGCGATCAAACGGCCCAAGCGCCTTGGCCAATTTCCGGATGACCTTCAAAATAGCCCTGGGAGAAGCCGGGTGAGGGGTTTTGATTCGTACCCGGTCCGATAATGGCGTTCCGGAGCCATCGAGAATCATGGCCTTGACGCCGCTTCCTCCGACGTCGATCGAGAGGGTCCGTTTGGCACCGGAGGCTTGTGGTGTCCGTGGTTTCTTGGCCATGAACCTGATTCCCTTCCCATCGTGTGGGGAAAAGCCTGACTTGCAGGATTTTCCCTGTATAGTACGACTTTGCGTAGAGATATAGTAGTATTCGCCCTAGAAACCGGTGGGAAGGTATTTCGGTGCAGAAGGCGGCTGCCGATCCAGATTGGGCCTCAGGGACTGACGAGCAACTGCTCGATCTTCGCTTATCCGATCTTAAGCTGAAGATCGAAGGGAGCCCCTTAGAGCCACAAATCGAACAGCTCTACAAGGAACTGGCCGGCCACAATCTCCTGTTTCGCCCCTATTGTTGGCTGTCGGACGATTGGTTTACCCCTGACGGCATCCCCGGGATCGCTATTCCCTTTTATATGGCCCATCCCCGCCTCGCCAAGCTCGAGGAAAACCAAATGCTCGAGGCCGAGGGGTGGAGTCCGGACTGGTGCCTGCGGATCCTTCGTCACGAGACAGGACATGCGATTGAAAACGCCTACCGCCTCCGGCGCCGGAGACAGAGGCGTCAATTATTCGGCAAATCCTCTCAACGCTACCCGGAGTATTACACGCCGAAGCCCTACAGCAAAAGCTTCGTGGTCCACCTGGACATGTGGTACGCACAAAGCCATCCGGACGAGGATTTTGCCGAAACCTTTGCCGTCTGGTTGAACCCCGAATCCCCATGGCGAGAACGCTATGCGGGCTGGCCGGTCATTAAAAAGCTGGAATATATGGACGAGCTGATGAAAGAACTCGCGGGAGCGTTCCCGCTCGTCACCACCAAGGAATTGGTGGATCCCCTTTCCAAACTGAAGAAAACTCTGCGGGAGCACTATAAGCAGAAACGGGACCATTACGGCCTCACGCACCCGGCCTTCTACGAACGGGATCTCCGGAAGTTATTTTCCGATTCGCCCGACCACTCGGGTAACATGACCGCCGTCCGTTTTTTGCACCGTATCCGGAAGGAAGTCCGCCGCAAAGTGGCGGCCTGGACGGGGGAATATCAGTACACCATCGACCAGGTGCTGGAAGACATTATTGATTACTGCCGGGAGCATACGCTGCGGCTGAAGGGACCTGAGGACCAGACAAAGCTTGATTTCACGGTCCTCTTGACCGTCCAAACCATGAATTACTTGCACAGCGGCCGACACCGCCTCGCCCTATGAAAAAACTTCGCGTCCTCGTCCTAATGCACGAAGACCTGATCCCCCCTGAGAATCCCGAAGGGGTCGATCTCGCGACGGTGGAGTGGAAAACGGAGTACGACGTCGTCACAACCCTCCGCGGGATGGGGCATGAGGCAAAACCCTTGGGCGTACGGAACGACCTGGGCGTGATCCGCCGAGCCATCGAGGAATGGAAGCCGCACATCGCCTTCAACCTGCTGGAAGAATTCGACGGGGTCGCTGTCTACGATCAAAACGTGGTGTCTTACCTCGAACTGCTCCGCATGCCCTACACCGGGTGCAACCCGCGCGGCTTAATGCTGGCCCATGACAAGGCCCTGTCAAAAAAGATCCTGTCGTACCATCGCATCCGCATTCCCGAGTTCACCGTGTTTCCCATGCGGCGGACCATCAAGCGGCCCAAACGGCTGGCCTTTCCCCTGATCGTGAAATCCGTGTCCGAGGAAGCCTCGCTCGGCATTTCGCAGGCTTCGATCGTCGAGGACGATGAAAAGCTCCATGAGCGCGTGGGCTTTATCCATAATAGCGTGGGCACCGGGGCCCTGGTGGAGCAATTCATTGAGGGACGGGAGCTCTATGTGGGCGTTCTGGGAAATACCCGGCTCCAGGTCCTGCCGGTGTGGGAGCTCATCCTGAACAAACTGCCGGAGGAGGCGCGGCGGATCGCCACGGAGCGGGTAAAGTGGAGCAGCAAGTATCAAAAGAAGTACGGCATCACGTCCTGCCAGGCCAAAAATCTCCCGGAGGGCATGGCCGAAAAAATCCAGCACCTGGCGAAACGGATTTATAAGACGCTCGGGCTCAGTGGCTATGCGCGGATCGATTTTCGGAGGAATGCGGACGGCGAGGTGTATGTACTCGAGGCGAACCCCAACCCTCAGATCGCCTATGGAGAGGACTTTGCCGATTCGGCTGAGAAAGCGGGCATTTCCTACGAGGCACTGCTACAGCGGGTTCTCAACCTCGGGCTGCAGTGGCGGTCGGATCGGCCTGCATAGCGATTCGAATGGGTTTCATTTCTATTACACCGGCTCCTTCCTTTGGCGATCTACCGCTGTTTCATCCGGGGCATGAATTTAGGATTCCGCCCGGCATAATCTTCCGGCTTGGCCACCTGAGGGTTGAGCCACTCGATCACCGCTGCGTACCCTAAACTTTCCGGGTCCTCCTTGAGGTAGTTTTCCACCACCGCGAGCACGTGAAATCCGAGTTTCAGTTGAAAGGACAGGGTGGCATCTGCAAGTTGTTTGTTGACCACCTTGATCACATAGTCCTCCGGACTGAGTTGGCCTACGAACCGGTGATACCCGCGCAACCGAGCCCCGGCCCGGATGCGGAGCAACTTCAGCCGTTCCACCAACTCCCGCCTGGCCTTATAGAGCTTGGTGCCGATTCCATGACGCTGCCGGGACGGACGGACCATGACCTCGGCGCTATAGAGGGTTCGTCCTCGAGCCGGATCGTGGTTGGTGAACATGCCGGTGTCGGTGAATTCCTTCCAAGAGGCGTGCATGTCGTAGTCGTCCCACAGCACGATCAAACTGGCCGCCATCCCCATCACCCGTCCGGACTTGGATTCGACCGCCACAAATTGCCCTTCTGCAAACAACGCCAGGTGGGAGGACAGCTGGACAACATTCCAGGGCGGAGCCGTGGGATAGACTTTCTTCGTCAGTTCGATAATACCCGGAAAGTCCTCGGGCCGGGTGTTGCGTACAAAGATGTCCTCGGCCGGACCGGTCATAGAGGCACGACCTCAGCCTGAAGGGCGGATTTATCCGTCCGCTGACTATCCACGAGGGGAAGAACGGTGCCGAACGACCGGCTCTGAAGGATGGTGGACAGGTTCAAGTCGCCGATCACCATCATCTCCTGGTTGGCATTCCCTTCGGCCAAAATGCCGTCCCGGGAAAAGGAGAAGTCGCTGGGGGTAAGGATCGACGCCTGGCCGTAATTGAGGCAGACGGCGGGCACCATCGGAAGCGAGCCGACCGTACAGGACTGGATGACGTACATCTGGTTCTCGATCGCTCGGGCATGGGCGCAATAGCGAACTCGAAGAAACCCCTGACGGTCATCCGTGCAGCTCGGCACAACCAGGATATGGGCTCCCTCCCGACCGGCAGCCCGGGCGATCTCAGGAAACTCCACGTCATAGCAAATGGCGATCGCCAGGCGCCCGAAGTCGGTTTCGAAGACTTTGACCTTGCTGCTGGCCGAGACCTTCCATTCTTCCGTTTCGAAGCGGGTCATGTGCAATTTGCCCTGCACCCCGTGCTTTCCGGACGGACTGAAGAAATAGCAGCGGTTGTACACCTTGTCCGAGCCGTCCTCAATTACGGGAATGGTTCCAGCCACGATATGGATCTGATTGGCCCGCGCCAGCTCGCTCATGAGATTGATAAACCGAGAGGCCTGATTGGCGAGGTCTCGGATCTGCTCCTGAATCGGCCGTTTAAGGTTGCCGAGCGTGAGGAGCTGAATCGTGAAGTATTCCGGGAATACCAACAGGTGGGCATTGTAATCTGCGGCCGTCTCGACCAGGGCCTGGACCTGGTCGCGAAACTGATCAAAGGTCTGTACGGGTCGGATGAAATACTGCAGCGAAGCTACCCGAAGACGTTCCATGCGTCACTCCTCTATTTTCGAAGAAGTGTATTTCCCCAAGGGTGGCGGTCTCTCTTCACCGAGTAAGACAGCCCCTTGCTGCCGAGACCCAGCAGATCTTGTGCAGCCGCTTTGCCCTCACCGTTTTTTTTCCAAGAGCGACGATACCGAAGGATTCGTGGAAAGTCCAGTCTGGCAGGTTAATGGTCTGCGAGAAATCCGGGCTACAGACGCCCTTCATCCAACTCGATGATCTCCACCCAGGTGGTCACCGGAGGAAGCTGGTCCACCGACATCCCTCGCTTCGCCGCCACTTCCGAAAGGCGGTTCTGAAAACGCTGCCGGCCAGCATCGTCTCTTGGCCCCCCTTTCAGGATACGCTCGTTCCACTGGGATACCTCCTCGGGCGGTAAGGAACGCCCGTCGGCCCGGATCCAGGTCAGTACCTCTTCGTCCCGGTTGGCACCCAGGACCATCCGCTCGAACTCGCCTCCCTGGATCTGCAAAAGATCCAGAAGATACTTGTCAAAGCCGACCGTCAGGTAGTTGTAATCCTGGATCTGGCCGGCGTTCCGGAGACGGATCTTGTCGATCAACCTAGCCAGGTGGGCCAAACCGCCAAGAAAAATCTTCGGGCTTCGCGGATAGGTTGGCATGGTCATGCGCTTATGGTCCTCGACTAAACGATGGGTGTGTGATTGCTCTGATGGGTCAGATACCAGTCATTGAACAGCCGGCAGCCTGCCTGCAGGGCCGCGCCGTCGGTGAGATTCCAGCGGCTGATCAGACCGAGGCAGCAGAGGGTATCGGCGGCCGGTTTCACCGTGGGAAGCCCCAGCGTACGGGCCGCTTCACGGGGGTTCGTCGGTCCTCCCCGGTCGACCAAAGAGTCGAGCAACCTCCTCTCCACCGGCTCCCTGAGGCCCTGAAGGCAGGCCATAAAAAAGGGCGCCAGCTTTGCCCGGACCTCGCCAAGGAGACGATCCGAAGCAGCCTTACCCGATACGTGGTCAAAGGAAGCCACGCCGGTGGACAGCACTTTGAGGATATACGGATGGGTTCCGGCCATGGACAGGATCCAGCTGACCTGATCAGGCGAGACTACGCCGGTCAGTAGTTCCCGCGCTTCCCGCTCCAGCAAGACCGCGAGTGGTACCGGATGGTGCGCTGGGTGGAACTCCTGCCTTCGCGCGAAGTCGTGCCAGGCTCGTCCCCCAGCCCAGACCACGGCTCTGGCCGGACCGCCGTTTTGCCGACCCAGAATAAGGTGCCGTTCCCGGGAGGTCAGGGTTCCCGCCAACCTATCACAGTTGTCCAGCAATAGGATGGTTGCCCCATCAAGAGGGCCAGCGAGGATCCGGGGCCACACCGATTCATCCTCCAAATCCCAGTACTGGACGGTTTGGGTCTCGGCCTGACGGGAGGTTCCTGAAGATCCGGAATGGGCCAAAAGCCAGCGAAGCTGCAACAACAGAGAAGTCTTCCCCAGCTTTGGTCCCCCAAACACCAACAGAGACTGCCCCCGTTTCAGTCGACCGACCATATTCCGCACCAACCCGGCCCGCCCGATAAACCATGGTTCTCCATAAACTGGAGCTTCG
>JBFFYZ010000116.1:0-6420 GCA_041568895.1 Nitrospiraceae bacterium | reverse complement strand
GTGGCGCCGGGATCCAGTTGAGGGCTGGTGATGGGGAATTCGGTCGCTCCCCCGACACTGATGGAGAAATTGCCGAGGCCATTGACCACGGGGTGAGCCACGCCGGCGGTTTCCACGGGAACCGCAATCGTCACCCCGGCGGTGGCGTAATCTCCGGAGGTGTTGACCGGGATGATGGCATTGAGGTCCTGGACGGGAGCCCCCTCACGGAATCCCGCGCCGAAGACCGTCCAGCCGACGGCCACCACGCCGCCGCCACCCGCCTCTACCCACGCCCGCAAGGCCGGCGCCACCTGGTCGAAGCGGTCGCCCCCGTTTGATCCATTGTTGCCGATGACGACCACGTCATAGGCGCCCAACTCCGCCACGGTATCGATCTGCGCCGCGGAGACGAGGGTGGCGGTGAAATTGAAATAAGTCTTGTCGTTCAGTTGACTGACAATCTGATTGATCCCGCCGTCATTGGTCACGGTGCTGAGGACGGCGACCTTGATGGTTCGGTCGCGCAATAAGACCTGGCCCAGGGAGCCGAGCGCCTGACCGGTGATGGAAAGATCCTGTGGCTGTCCGCTGGCCCCGTTCAGCTCCCGCTCCGGCTCGGCCTGGCGGGTCACCATCAGCCGATACGGTTTCTCGACCTGACTGGTAATGCGGATCGCATAAGTGCCTGAGAGCGGCGGGACAAAATTCCGAATCGCCAGATCACCGGCGACTCCTTCCTGGATTCCGGACGCCAGGACCGACCCGGCGTCATCCAACAGGTGAAGGGTCCCTGCTCCGCCGGTGTTGGCTGGCTTCAGGACCACGGTGGCGGCCTGGCCGGCGGTCAAAGTGACTGTGTAATGGTCCGGCCGTCCCGCCTCAATCGTCCCGGAGACGGCAAGACGGTCCGCCAGGCCCTGCAGGCCCACGGCCGAGGCATCAAGGTTCTGGGCTGCGGCCAGGGTGTCATCAGGCGGTCCGCCGTAACTCTCCTCGGCAAAAGCCGTGTTGAGCGCGACTGTCAGCTGATACCCGCCGGTCCCCGCCGTATTGGAGGCCCGGAGAATGTATGTCCCTGAACTGGCGATAGGCACGGTTTGCAGCAGGATCGGGCTGCCGGCCCCCGGCGCGGTCAGGCTGCGAATCACGGTTCCGGATGGATCCAAAAACTCGAGGGTTCCGACAATCGAGGAATCCTGGGGCGCCAGGGCCGCCGTGACAGTCTGGCCCGCCTCCAACGTCAGGGTGAAGGGATCGGGGTCGCCGGCGGTATGGAACCGCCCGGGCAGAGTCTTCTGGTAAATCAACGGTGCATCCGGGCCCGTGGCAGGCTCCAAGGTGGGAAAGGCGCGGCCGGTGGCATCCTGCGTGTCCAGACGGAATGTAAGGACGAAGGGGTCTCCTCCTACCCCATCCCCGTTGCCGTCCAACGGATTCAACGCCAAATCCCGGATTTGAACAGTCGACCCGAACAACTTCAGCGTGTAGTCGCTGTCCGGCAATTCCTTGTACGTGACCGTGATCGTGCTGGTAATCGAATCATAGCCAAAGGAGGCAGGGAGGAACCGGTTTGGAGATTCAGTATTGGTTAACGACAGGTCCTCCGGTCCCAACCCAAGCGTGCTGATGCCGGCTGTATCCAGTGGCTTGCTGAACTGAACCTGCAGGGTCAGGTCCCCCGCCGCGACCGTGGCCCCCTCGGCAATCGAGGTGCCGATGACCCGCGGGGGCCGGCCGTCATCATGGCCGCTGACGGACAGGATATACTCCCCGCCTCCGGCCTGCGCCTTGACGACAATTCGATAGGTGCCGGCCCCGCCGGAGGGGACCACGTACGTGATCTTAGCGTTGCGGCCATCGGGCGCACCGTTGTCGTTGCTGGCCACCAGGGTGCCCGTCGGGCCGTAGAGCTCGAGTTTGGGATCCAGCGCATTGGCCGGTTCCCCGGTGCCTCCGCCGGGAGTTGAGGTGGTGAGGGTGAGGGTGGCCCCGGCGGCGGCCTGCACCTTGTATTGGTCGAGCCGGTCCACCGCGCCCGCCCAGGCTAGGGCCTGTTCGAGCAGACGATCCGGCTGGCCGGACCGAAACTCACTTCGAACGGAATTTGGATAGACCAATCCCAGAAAGACTGACCGCCCCAGGCCGCCGGGCGTCCCTGTTACCAGAATCGGTTGGTTGCCGGCTGTGCCCAGGACCGTGGCCCCAGGATCCACCTGCGGGCTGTTCCAGGGATACTCGATAGCCAACCCCCACCCATTGACGGTGTTGGCCGGTAAGGTGAAATCTGTGAGGCCGCTCGTCACCGGGTGAAAAGCATTCGTGATCAGCACCGGTGTCTGGTCGATTCTTGGGGTTGTCGCGTGATGGAATACTCCTCCGAACCCGGAGGTATTCACCGGTACAATTGCGTCAATGTCTTGCACGGGACTTCCCGAGCCGAGCCCCGCGCTGTTGATGACCCACCCCGAGGCCACCAGGCCGCCACCGGCTTCCACCCACTGCCTGAGCGCCGGGGCGAAAATCTCGAAATCGTCTTTCGGCGGATTGAGCCCCGAGCCCGCGATGAACACCACGTCGTAGGCGTTCAGTTCTGCCAGCGTATCTACCTGGGTGGCTGTCACCAATGTGGCTTGGAAGTCAAAATAGGTGTCGTCGTTCAGTTGATTGACGATTGGGGTGAAATGGGTGTTGTAGGAAGCGTCGGTCGTAGCGACGACCGCCACCTTGATCTGCCCTTCCGGCCGGGCCAAGGACCGCAGCCCAACCGAGCCCAGAGCCTGCCCGGTCAGACTGAGGTCCTGCGCGGTAGCGGAAGTAGCGTTGGGGTCCAGATCAAAGGATGTGCCTCGCGTGACGACCAGCGTGTAGGTTTGATTGGCGGCACCGGCGATCCTGGCGAAATAGGATCCGGTGGCCGGGGCGATGAAGTTCTGGAGGGCGCGATGGACGTTGGTCGGCCCCGTCACGCCAGAGGCCAAGAGCGTCCCATTCTCATCCAGCAGTTCCACGGTCACGGCGCCCCCGAAGGTGTCCGTGAAAAGGGCGAGGGTCGCCGGCTGCCCGGCTACCAGATCGAACCGATAAACATCGGGCGTGCCGGCCTCGGTGACGCCGCGGACCGCCAGCCGGTCGGCGGTGCCTTGGAGCGTGATCGCCGACTCGTTGAGGGAAAAGGCGGTGAGCAGATCGTTGTTGGTCGTTCCCCCGAACGATTCCGGTTCGAGCGCGCTGTTGAGGAAGACCTGGACCGAATAGGCGCCGGTTCCGACCAGGCTGTGGACGTTCAAGGAATAGGTTCCGCTTTGCGCCACTGGCAGGGTCTGCAGGAGGACACGTTGCCCCTCCCCGCTCGCCTGGACGAGCCCCAGCGACGCGCCTCCCGGTGCCCGGAGGTCCAACTCCCCCCGGAGGGTCGAGGCTTGGGGCGTGAAAACGGCCGAAATGGTCTGCCCCGGGTCCAGGGTCATGGTGACGGTGTCGATTTCCCCGACGGCATCGAGGCTCCCGCTGACCGAGGCTTCGTGAATCAGGGAACCGGCAGGCTGGACCTGTTCCAGTTGGGGAAGGGCGATGGCATCCGCAGAGAGCAGCAGGCGGGGCTCGAGGGCCTCGAGTTGGAATTTCCGGCCAGCCCGGGTCGGCGTTTTTCCGCGTTTTCGACGGAAAAAGGGTGCCCGTAGGGCTTGTCGGTGATAGAACAGTTCCGCGAGACTCATTGGCTCCGGAGCCTCGAAAATACAAGCGGTTTGGAAGGCTATTTACGCTTGTCCCCGGAGGAATTTGGGATACAATGAGGGCCGCCTATGGTTGGGGACAGGTAGCCTCGTAGGCAGGAACCTACTGTACTGGAAAAGAGGGGAAAATACGTCGTTAAGCGTACGTACCACTTCCTAATCTGTCATGTCGTTCAGCAACCACACGCTCTCCCAGTTTTTATCGGATCTGTATGAGCTCCGGGACCGCCGGAGCTTTACCGGCCATGTCCTCTCAGCCCTGCACCAGGTGGTCCCCTGCGATTACCTGTCCTATAACGAGATCGCTGCCGCCCGCCCCTCTTTGATCAAAGTCGTTCACCGGCCCTACAATGTCCAGGCAGCCAAGCTCCTCCCGGTCTTCGACGCCCATGCCGGCCAGCACCCCATCCTCTCCCACTGGCGCCAATCCGGCGTACCTGGCCGCACCTTTACCTGGACCGACTTCCTGAGCCTCCGCGAATTTCAGCAATGTGCCCTGTACCAGGACTACTTCCGTCCTTTGGGGATCCTCCGCCAGGTGGCGTTTTCCCTTTCCCTTTCTCCTTCGCGGATCATCTGTGTCGGGTTGAATCGAAGCGGCAAGGATTTTTCTCCTCAGGAAAAACAGGATATAGAGCTGCTGCGCCCTCACTTGGCCCGGGCCTTCGCACACGTCCGAGCCTTCTCCCGTCTTCACGCCGTCCTTCGTGGAAGAAATCGGATCGATGCGCAACTTCACCATGGCGCGATCGGGCTGACCTCTACCAACCGTATCGCCTGGGTGAGCGCCACGGCGGGTCTGTTCTTGGAGGATTACTTTCCGAACGGCAGGCAACGAGAATCGCTTCCTGGTCCCTTAGCCCAATGGCTCGCGGGAACGGACGGTCGGAGGCATGGCCCGACCCACGAGACCCTTGCCTCGAACGCCTTCACCATTCAGGGTCCCAATGGCTCGTTAACGATGCGCCTGCTTCAGGATGGCCGCCAACGCTATCTGCTGCTCAACGAACGGCGTGTGCCGTCGGGAAACAAGGCCTTTTTGGCGTACGGTCTGACCGATCGGGAGATCGAAGTCTTACGGTGGGTGGCGCGAGGAAAGTCCAATGCGGACATTGCCGCCATCTTAGGGGTCAGCCAGAGAACCGTCGCCAAACATTTGGAACGGACGTTCCAGGCCCTCGGAGTCGAAAACCGCACGGCGGCCGCCGCCAAGATCCATCAAGTCATGCGCCGCCACAGCGATTTACGCTAGCCCTCTCGGGCCCCCTTCGTTCGCCTCCCCTCATTGAGCCGCCCCGCTGCCCCTGGATAGACCCCGCCGCCACCCGCCAATTTCATCGCGATCGGCCGGCCTTCTCGCATGGACTCGCGGTGGGGAGATTGCCGATTAGACGGTGAACCGGGAGAGGAACAGCTGCCGGAGCTGCCGGTACCACTGTGTGGCCAGAGGAGCGGTGCCATGGTCGAAGCGGACGTATACCCGGCCGCCCGCATTGACGAAGCCTCCGGGGGCCGTGAGCTCGAGATCCACCTGAAAGACCCGTTGGAGGGTTTTTCGCCCCTTCTGGTCCTTGGGGTCCAGGGGAATTTGCCCGCCCCCTTCGCTGCTGAGGGCCCGACTGGGCACCTGGTCCTCCGCGGTGGGGACGATCCGGGTCAAGACAGCCGGCGTGGTCAGGGCGAACTGTTCCGCCAGCCGAACGTCCACTCTCCGGGTCTGCCGCAGGATCAGATCGACTTCCGTCTGCGGCACCACGGCGCGGACCGTGATCGTCTGCAGATCCACCACGTGGGCCAGCAACTCCCCTTGCCGGACAAACCGCCCCGGCAGGTCCGGGGCGCGGGGAGCCACAAAGGTCCCCGCAGTTTGGCTCCGAATGACCAGGTCGGCCGTCCGTTTGCGGGCCTGAGCCAAACTCTCGGTGGCATAAACGAGCTCTTCGGCGGTCATCATCGCTTTGACCAGATCTTCCGTCCGCTCCTTGGCCCATTTGGCCCGCAACTCCCGAATTCGGAACTCCCAGACCTTGATCTGGGTCGCCAACTCCGGATCGGTGGCCACGAGCAAGGGGGCGCCGGCCTCCACCCGGCTGCCGGGGCGTGTCACTACCCGTTCAATGACCCCTTCCGTTCCGGCACGGACAAAGGATTCCTCGGGGATCCAGACGACACCCTCAGCCTGCGTCCGCCAGGGCACCGGCAACAGACACAGGGCCGCGAGCACCCCGGCCAGCGCCGTCCCCGTCACGGCGATGGCCCGTCCCCGCACCTTGCGAATCCGGGGATTGGTAAACAGGTACGACAGCCCCTTCACCGTCGGCACAACGAACCACATGATTGTCGCGAACCCGGACAACAGGATGCCGACGACGAACCATTCGTCCATGAGGAAAAACAAAATCGCGACTATCACAAGGGTACGGTACACAAACGACGCCACCGCATAGGTCACAAACCATCCGCGCTCGCCCGCAGTGGCCGGCGGCATCGGCGTGTCGGGCTCGCCGAAGAGATAGCGCTCGCACAGGTAGCCCAGGTAGGCGTTGCTCCGCTGGCGCAGATTGGGAATCTCCAGCCAATCGGCAAGGATGTAATACCCATCAAACCGCAACAGCGGATTGGCGTTGAACCCGACGGTCGAAATACTGCCGATCAGCACCGCATTGTACGCCAGGGTGCGGACGAGCCCCGGCTCCACGCTGAG
>JBFFYZ010000115.1:0-6426 GCA_041568895.1 Nitrospiraceae bacterium | reverse complement strand
TCCAGAGCCGATGAAAGACCGTCCGCAGCTCCTTGTTGAGCGTGACGGCCTTGACATAAAAGGGGGAGGCCGCTTGCGCCTCGGTCACCTGGCAGAAGGCTTGATGGAGGGCATGAAACTGATCGTGAAGGTCGTTCAGGGGCGCCGGGGAGGCGGGCTCGCGACGGGCGGCTTGGAGGGTGGCCTCCATCATGCCGGTCAAGTTGATCAGGGTGGGAATGCCCTGCGCCTTCCCCTCGCCGCCTCCGCTGCCCTCTTGGGCCTGCTTCAGGAACTCCCCCGCCCGAGGATGTAAAAGCTTTCCACACCCGGTGAGTGTGGAAAGCCCAAGTAAAAAGGCAACAGTAAAAAGGAAAAAGTGAAGTCTGGGGGTCATCTTCATCTTTACATTTACCTTCTTACTTTTTCCTTTTACCTTCGCGCTATCCAAAGATAGCGCGCACCAGTTCCTGGATGCTCCGCTGCATGTCGGGGTCGTCGGTGATCGGCCGCGCCACGGTCACCTCGCAGGCTCGGGCCGGAGCCACGCCCTGCCGGATCAGTTCGCCGGCATAAATGAGCAGCCTGGTGCTGACGCCTTCTTCGAGTCCGTGAGTCCGCAGGTTCCTTACCTTCTCACCCAGCTTCACCAGCCGCTGCGCCACGTCCTTCTCGACGCCCGCTTCGCGCTCGATGACCCGGGCCTCGATGTCCTGCGGCGGGTACCCGAACTCGAGGGCCATGAACCGTTGCTTGGTGCTCTGCTTGAGATCCTTGAGCACGCTCTGGTAGCCGGGGTTGTACGAAATGACCAGCATGAACTCGTCCACCGCTTCGATCACCTGCCCCTTCTTTTCCAACGGCAGCAGCCGGCGGTCGTCGCTCAGCGGATGGATGATGACGGTCGTGTCCTTGCGGGCCTCCACGATCTCGTCCAAATAGACGATCGCGCCCCGCTTGACGCCGAGGGTGAGCGGGCCGTCCGCCCACACCGTCTCGTCGCCTTTCAGCAGGTAGCGGCCGACCAGGTCCGAAGCCGTCAGGTCCTCATGGCAGGCCACGGTGATCAAGGGCCGGCCCAGGCGAAACGCCATGTGCTGGACGAACCGCGTCTTGCCGCAGCCGGTGGGCCCCTTCAGCATCACCGGCATCCGGTTGTTCGCAGCGAGCGTGAACAGCCCGATCTCGCCGTTCACCTCCACATAGTACGGCTCTTCCCGGACCCGGTACCGTTCGATCTCCTGTTCCTGGCCCTTGGTCACGATTTGATCTCCCCTCCAATCTCCTCGTCTGGGCCGCGCCGTCGGGGCCCAGACCCGGACGCATTATAAGCCCCGTGCGCGGGTCCTCACAAGAGTCGCCACACCGGTCAGGCTGGCCAGACTGAATTGTGCGGACTAGGGGCTGGCACGGGGACTGGTTAGGTCGGGGAAGGCCGGTCCAGGATCTCCCGAATCTTGCTGGCGAGCGCATCCATGCGGAACGGTTTCTGCAGAAAATCCACGTCCGGCTCGATCCCGCCGTGGCGGACGATGGCCTCATTCGTGTAGCCCGACATGTAGAGGACCCGCAAGTCCGGGCGGGTTTTCTTCAGCATCGCGGCCACCTCGCGCCCGCTCATGCCCGGCATGACCACGTCGGTCAAGAGGAGGTGAATGGTCCCGCGGTGGTCCCGCCCCATCCGCAACGCGTCCTGGTCGTCCATCGCCTCCAGCACCGTGTAGCCTTTCACCCGAAGATTCTTGGCTACCACACTCCGGATCATGGCATCGTCCTCGACCACCAGGACCGTTTCCTTGCCGGTTGGGGCCGTCGCGGGCACCTGCCGAAACTCCTCGGCCGGCAGATCCCCTTCGACCTTCGGCAGGAAGATCTTGAAGGTCGTGCCCATTCCCGATTCGCTGTACACCCACACCCCGCCCTCGCTCTGCTTGACGATTCCGTACACCGTCGCCAAGCCCAACCCGGTCCCCTGTCCCACCGGTTTGGTCGTAAAAAAGGGCTCAAAACAATGCTGCAGGGTTTCGGGGTCCATCCCTTTGCCGGTGTCGCTGAGCGCAAGCATGACGTAGGATCCCGGGGGAATCTGGAAATGCCGCCGCGCGTAGGTTTCATCGAGATCGACGTTGGCGGTCTCGATGATGAGCCGCCCGCCTTGGGGCATGGCGTCACGTGCGTTGACGGCCAGGTTGAGAATGACCTGCTCCAATTGACTGGGATCGCCTTTAACCCGGCCGAGCTCAGGGTCGAGCACGGTCTGGAGCTTGATGTCCTCACCGATCAACCGGCGCAGCATCCGCTCCACGTTGCCCACGATTTCGTTCAGGTCCACCACCTTGAATTCCAGCGCCTGCTTCCGGCTGAACAGCAACAGTTGCTTGGTCAGGGCGGTGGCCCGCTGCCCGGCGATCTGAATCTCTTCGATGTTCGACCGGCTGGGATCCTGGGTGGGCAGGACGCCGAGGAGGAGGTTGCAGTACCCTAAAATGACCGTGAGTAAATTATTAAAATCGTGGGCGATGCCGCCGGCGAGCTGCCCGATGGCCTCCATTTTTTGAGACTGGTGGAACTGCCCCTCCAAACGCTCGCGCTCGATCAACTGGGCGAACTGCGTGCCCAGCGCCGTCATCATATTCAGCAGGTCTTCGTCGGGAGGACGAATCTCATGGCTGAAGAACTCGATGACCCCCAGGGTCTCCTCTGCCAGTCTGATGGGAAACCCGAAGGCGCCATGGAGACCCGCCTTGGCCGCCATCACCGCTCGGGGGAAGTTCCGGTCTTCCAAGACGTTGGGAATCCAGAGCGGTTTGCCGGAATCCCACACGCGGCCGGGCAACCCAATTCCTTGCGCAAAGGTCATCTGCGTACTGTTGTTGGCGAATTCCAGCACCGGCGGCTGACGGACCGACCAGGAGGCCTCGAATCGAAGGAGGGTGGCTTGCCGGTCCACCCGCCAGAGCAGGCCGGCATCCCAATCCAACGTCTCACAGATGGCCCGCAGGACCTCCGGCGCGGCCTTCTCCACGGTGCTTTTTTCAGACAACACCCGGGTCGCCACGTGCTGCGCGTGGAGGCGCAGCTCCGCCCGCCTCCGCTGGGTGATGTCCCGGATCGTGACCAGGACCCCGGCTATCCGGTCGCCGTCCCGCAGGACCGTGGGGTAGGCTTCGCCGACCAGCCGGACGCCCTCCCGGCTCACCACCTCCATTTCAAAAATCGGCCGCTCGTCCCCGGCTATGACCAGCTCAAACTCCTGCATGGCCTTGACCTGAGAATCCGGGGTCAAGATTCCGACCTTCGCAAAATGTTTTCCGAGGACTTCCTCCGCGCGATATCCCGAGTACCGTTCTGCCGCCGGGTTGAAGTATTGGAAATGGCCTAAGAGGTCGAGCGACACGATGGCATCGGGAGCATCCTGAACCAGTTCCGAATACTGGCGTTCCCGGATCTGAAGTTGTTCCCACTGGGATTTGATGTGCCGGGTGCTCCAGAGCAGGAGCAGGAACGCCGGGGCCCAGATCAAGACGGCCGCGCCACCCAGCTTCCACAGGAAGTCCCGGATCGGCGCCAGAATGTGGCTCCGGTCCATCCGAACGAGGACCGTCCACCGGAGCCCTCGGAAATCCAAAAAGCCTTTCGTGCTCGCGTAACCGGTCACCACCCACACATGGCGGCGTAAATTTTTTTCCTCGACAAACCCGGTGTGCCCCGATTCGGCGAGCGCCGCCGACGGCAGGCCCAATTCTTTGAGATTCACATTCCCTTTGTGCCGAAGGTCGGAGTCGATGAAGGCCACACCCGACTGGGTGAGGAATTGATACTCGATCGCGCCGGGGAAAATATCCTGTTCTTCGAGCCCCCGGATCGTCCGGACGACCACCGCCTCCAACGCCGCCAGGCCCACCCGGCTGGTCACCGCACCCACGAATTCCCCCTTGGGACCGTTGATCGGGGCCGTGAAGGCGATCGCATCGGTGCCTCCGACCGCCGCGTAGGGTTCCATGTCGCCGACATGGGTGGTCCCCTCATCCCGAACCGTTTGAAACCAGGTGCTGTGTCCTTCCTCCTGCCCCACCGTCCGGGGATCCGTCGCGGCGATGATCCGTCCATGCCGATCGGTGACCCCGAGCCAGAGGTAAACGGGGTAGGACTGCCTCATTCGAATCAGATAGTCCGTCACATACTGCGGATCCAGCTTCTGGTTCCCGAAGGCACGGGCCATCATCTGGATGTCCCCGTACCGTTCGTACAGGAGCCAGTCGACCTTGCCCGCCATCCCGGCCGCCGCCAAGCTCAGGCTCTCCCCGGCGGACCCGACCATCCGTTCTTCCACGAAATAGAGGGCAATCCCGCCGATCAGAAAAGCCAGGAGCGTGATCAGGACGATCAGCGAGGTGAGCCAGGCATAGGGCCGGACCGGCGCAGGGGTGTTTGAAGAGGAGACGGGCAACGAGCCTCCCGCAGGCTAGGGGTCTGTCACGATAAAGCTGGGAACCAGCCGCGAGGGACGGTAGGCCATCTTGGACCGAGCCAGAGTCTGGAGCCCTGAATCGTCCATCGTGTTGACCCATTCGAATCCGCGCTGCTCAGCGTCCCGGCAGAACTCCCGGAAAATATACTGGGCCAGCCCCGTCACCCGTCGATCCGCCACCTCCAACAGCACAGTAAAGACGGACCGGGAATGCTCGTAGCCGAAGGTATAGGCCCGCAACGCGCCGTCCACTCGCACCACCCGTCCGATCAGCCCCAGCTCAGCCGAATGAGCCAGCGCTTCCCGGTGGGCCGATTCCGCATCGTGGACCATCTGTCCCGCCATCGGATCCAGTCGGCGTGCCGCTTGCTGGGCCGCCCAGTCGTGATACAGCGCCAGGCCTTCCGCCTCGTCGGCTTCGCCGTAGGGATGGTCGGTGAACCGCTGGGTTCGAGCGAAATTGTTGTAGGCTGCCCGCTGGGACTTGAACCGGTCTCCCGCCAGCCGGACCAGATCCGACGTCCGGTAGAGGTAATCGGGATCTTTGGGAGCGACGCGGTACCCCAGGGCCTCCAGCCCCGGCTTCCACTCTTCGGGCACATTTTCGATTCGGCTCACCCCGCTGCCCCGGTTGCGCTCCCGCATCAGGGCAAAGGCTTGCGCCACAGCCTCGGCCCAGTCGGCCGGCCCGCACATGGCCGGGTTGGCTCCCGGCTTCCGCCCCAGCGGGGGCAGTGGCATGAAGAGGCCGTCTTCGTATTCGGCGAAGAGGCAGAGGGCGCCGGCGATCTCCGCTTTCCAATAGGAAAAGAGCCCTCGCCAGATCGCATGGGGCGCGTAGGCATAGGCGGCCAACGGCGTCTCGATCGCAGCCATGGCCTGTTCAAGCCGCGGTCGGTCCGCGTGAGTCAAGGGCGTCAGGTCAATGTGAGACGTAAGAGATGAGACGTGAGATCTCGCAGGCTGAATAGTATTTGTTCCGTCTAACGTTTTACCTTTCACAATTACCGTCTCGGTAATCTTCAGGAGCGGGCGCAAGATCACGACATCGTCCTGAAAGCGGCCGATGAGTCGCGGATGGGTCTGGAAGGTCTTCAGCTTGTCGTCCGATTCGAGGATCCCCGCGATTCGCTCCGCATAGGATTCGAGTGAAGCCTCAGGACTGTGGACTGAGGACTCAGGACTGAGGTTGGTCTTCAGGTGCTCAGTCCTCAGCACTCGGCCCTCAGTCCTGATGCCCATTTCTCTGAGAAATGGGCATTTTGAATCCCAGCCCAGCACCACCTGGGTACGATCGGCGTTCCACATCACGGCCAGCGGATAGATCTGGCAGTCCAGCGGACGAGCTTCGTAGATGCGACAATGGGAGGAAGCCGGATCAAAGGCCGGGCAGAGGTAGCCCTCCCCATGGGGATGGGGCACCACCCGAACCTGCCCGCCGAGGGGATCGGGGAAGTGGGCGGGGTTGAGCCCGAGGTCCACCGCGCGGCGGATTTCCTCCGCGGTAAAGTAGGGCCGGAGGAAGCTGTCGGCCTCGGGAAAGCGGCAGCAGACCTCACAAGTCAGACAGACGCGGCTCGGCACTACCTGCGGCAGCGGAGTCATCGGGATCAAGGGGAGAGACTTGGTGGCCGGCTCCGTGGACATGCCCCGCCATGATACGATGCCCCGGCTGGGGAGGCAAGGAAAGGGCGGGAACAGGGCACTGGGCCGATCTTGGTCCCGAAAGGCCCTATAATAAGGAGAAACTCCGGCCCGTTCCCCGATGCGGGGAGCCGGGCTTAGGCGGAAACACGGCCCTCATGCCGCAACCTCAGGCGTACCGTCCACTCGTGATTGCGCATCGCGGCGCCTCGGGCATCGCGCCGGAAAACACCCTCCTCGCGGTGGCCACGGCAATCACGTTGGGCGCCGATATGGCGGAGGTGGACCTGCAGCTCTCCCGGGACGGCCACCTGGTCCTGTTCCACGACCCC
>JBFFYZ010000114.1:0-6432 GCA_041568895.1 Nitrospiraceae bacterium | reverse complement strand
GCAATTAGATCCCTATTTTCAGACCACCGAGGCCGCCGGGGTCGTGTGTTACGGCGCCTATGCCTTCCAGGTGGAGGACAGCACCGGTGAGATCGACGTGGGAGTCCTTGGCTTCTGCGGGGTCCCCATGATCCGCACTCCCGCCGTGGCCGACGGCGAGCAGGCTACCGTGACCGCACAAATTCATGCTCCGGGTCGAACCGGAGCCTATCTGGACCCCTTTGGCCGCTTCATCCCCGCCGGCGATCGTCAGGTCCGGTCCATCGCTTCTCATATTTTGAAGCTCGAAAAATAATCAGAACGGGCCAGAAACTTTACAGATTTCCCATTGAGCGCTATAGTCGCACATGGGGTTTGAGCCCGGTATTTCCAGGGGTACACGCGACTCGAACCTACGCTTTTAACCAGAGGGTGGAACAATGCTGTGGATCGCTCTCGTGTTTCTGCTCACGCTGCTGGCGCTGGCCATCATGGTCGTCTCGATGTACAACGCGCTGGTCCGGCTTCGGGTGCAGTGTGACAATGCCTGGGCGGATATCGACGTGCAGCTCAAACGACGCTATGACCTGATCCCCAATCTGGTGGAAACCGTCAAGGGCTATGCCGGCCATGAGAAACAGACTCTGGAGGCGGTCGTGCAAGCACGCTCCCGGGCCATGGCGGTCCAGGGTCCGGTCGCCAAGGCGGAAGCGGAGGGCATGCTGACCCAGGCGTTGAAATCCCTGTTCGCGCTCGCGGAGGCCTACCCCCAGTTGCGCGCCGTGGAGAGTTTCACCCAGCTACAAACCACGCTCAACCAGATCGAAGAGGCTGTCCAAAACGCCCGCCGGTACTACAACGCGGTGGTGCGCGACCTGAACACCATGATCGATCAGTTTCCTTCCAATATCGTCGCCGGGGTGTTTGCCTTCAGGCCACGCGAGTTTTTCGAGATTTCGGTGGCCGCTGAACGCCAGGCCCCCAAGGTCAGCTTCGAGGCCGGCGTCCGATAATCCCCACATCGTAAGGGACCAGCCGATGAACCAGGCGATTCGGCGGTATCTCGTTCCTTCCCTTCTGGCAGCAACGCTGGCCGCGGCCGCGGTGTTTGGCGCCGTCGGGTCGGCCTCCGCCCGATCCCTGGTCATCAGCAGCTTCGAGGTGGAGGTTCAGGTCCTGCCTGACGCCAGCCTCCTTGTCACGGAAACGATCCGCCCGCGCTTCACCGGATCCTGGAACGGTCTCAAGCGGGATATCCCCGTCGAGTACCGCACCCCGCAGGGTTTCAATTACACGCTTCTGGTTGACCTGGTGAGCGTCACCGGCGAGCAAGGGGCGCCGCTCCGCTACGAGGTCGGCCGGGACCGGCACTACAAAACCATCAAGGTCTGGATCCCGGACGCGCAGGATGCCACCCGCACCATGGTCCTGACCTATCGGGTGGCCAACGGCCTGAAATTCTTCGACGACCACGACGAGCTCTATTGGAATATTACCGGGGACGAGTGGGAGGTCCCGATCGAGCGCGCATCCGCCAGGATTGTCCTCCCCGTCGGTGCGACGGGTGTGCGGGCCCTGGCCTTGACCGGCGCTTACGGTTCCCGCGAACAGGCCGCCGGCGTGGAGATCATGGGCCCCATTGTGAGCATGCAGATGCGTCGGGCGTTGGGATTCCGGGAGGGCTTGACCGCGGTCGTAGGCTGGGACAAGGGGCTGGTCAAGGAGCCGGGACCGCTCGCCAGGGCGGGATTTTTTCTCCGCAGCAACTGGCCCTTCCTCATCCCGCTGGGCACCTTGGCGATTATGTTCTCGCTCTGGTACAGCCGAGGCAGGGATCCACGCTTGCGGCCGGTCACGGTCCGATACAACCCACCGGACGAGCTGACCCCGGCGGAATTAGGGACCCTGGTGGACCATTCGCCGGACATGCGGGACATCACGGCCACCCTGGTGGACCTCGCGGTACGCGGCTATTTGCGGATCGAAGAAACGGAGGAGCCCCAATTCCTAGGGCTCTCGTCGGGGAAGAGCTACATCTTTCACCTCCTGAAGAGGGAACCCGACTGGAACGACTTACAGGCCCACGAGCGCGCCCTGCTCGAATCCCTGTTTTCCCACGGAACCCGTGATCGGATCGAACTCTCCGAGCTCGAGAATAATTTCTACAAAGACCTTCCTGGTCTTCGCGACCGCATTTTTGATCGCCTGCTTCAGCGCCACTACTACGTACGCCGTCCGGACAAGGTCAAACGGAAGTATATCGTCGCTGGGTTGGGGCTTGGAATTTTCGCGGCCGTCGGGGGTTCATTCGTGGCGGTTTTCCTTGGGGCCGCGCCGGTACCCATGACCCTCGCTGGCCTCATGACCGGTGCGACCATTCTTGGCTTCGGTTGGCTCATGCCCGCCCGCACCCTGCGCGGGGCGCGCGCCCTGGAAGGGGTTCTAGGCTTTCAGGAGTTCCTGGCCCGCGTCGAGGCCGACCGGTTCGACCGCGTCGTCAAGACGCCGGAATTGTTTGAAAAGTATCTACCCTACGCCATGGCGCTCGGGGTGGAGAAGAATTGGGCCCGGGCCTTCGAGCCCATCTACACCAGACCTCCGGACTGGTACCAGGGCCATTGGGACGGCTCGTTTCTTCCCCGCACCTTTGTCCGGGATTTGAACCAGATGTCGACCAGGACGGCCGCGGTCATGGGTACCGCTCCACGGGGTACCGGCGGCTCCGGGTTTAGCGGAGGTGGCGGCTTCGGTGGCGGGGGATTCTCCGGGGGCGGCTTCGGCGGTGGCGGCGGAAGCGGGTTTTAGATTCCTATATTAAATCTGGATCAGGATGCGTCGTATGTGGAAATCGGTGAAGCTTTCTTCCTACCGTTTTCTCTTGATTGCCTTCCTATGTCTCTTGCCAACACTGTTCTTATCCACCCCAGTAAAAGGAACGCCACCGGTTGTTACTCCAGAAAATCCTCTTTCGGAGAATTCAAAGACGAAATTTTCGAGAGATCTGTATTACCCAGTCGAAGGTCCCATCTCAGGGCCTCGGGCTCCCCGACTCACAAGCGATGACTACCCGAAAGTAACGGCCTCGGACAACTTAGGAGAAAATCGGCTGGTTATTTGGATCTTAGCGCAGCAACATGCCTACTGGAGTGGAATGGTTCTCGGAGTCTTAATTTTGGTGACCTTCCTTGAGTTCAGAGGCTTAGTCAATCACAGCAACGAACAGACTCAAAAATTTGATCCTCTGGGCTACGAGATCCTTGGGTTGGTCCTCCTCGCGCTGTCCCTAGGCGCCATTTTAGGCGGGATTTTTCTTTTCGGCCTCATAGCCCTCTATCCGGATTTAACAAAGTATTTGTTTTCGGTATTTCGGCCGATCGTCCTCTTGTACGGAGTGCTGCTCCTCCTTCTTACCCTCTCTATTTATGTCTACTATTACTCCTGGCCAAGAATGATCAGCGGGGTCTGGAAAGGGATTCACGCTTGCCTCGGGGTATGTGTGAATGTGATCGGCACCACGATCTTGTTCCTTGCAAATGCCTGGAGCAGTTTCATGCTGTCTCCGGCAGGCATCGACGCACAGGGTCGGTTTTTAGGGAACTACTGGCACGTGGTGCATACGGCCCTGTGGAATCCCTTCAACCTGCATCGGTTCGCAGGCAATTTGGTGTTGGCCGGAGCCGTGATCGCCACCTATGCCGGCTATCGGGCCCTTACCGCGAACACCCAAAAGGAAAAAGCCCATTACGAGTATATGGGGTATCTCGCCTTCCTTTGCCTGGTCTTTTCACTCTTCGCGATGCCATTTGGCGGATATTGGCTGCTACGAGAAATCTACGCGTACAACCAGCAAATGGGAATCACTCTCTTGGGTGGGTTACTGGCCTGGTTGGGAATAGTTCTTGTGTCCCTGATCGGCGCCCTCTTTTTAGGGATCAACTACTATCTTTGGCAAAGGATCAGTTCGGCAGGCGTTTGGGAAAGGTTTGGTCATCAGTCAAAATATATCTTTTTCCTTCTATGTATTTGCATCGCCGTATATGTCACGCCCCACACTATGGTGATGACGGGGTCCGAACTCGAGTCCATGGGCGGCCAGCAACATCAGGTAATTGGAAATTATGGGGTCGAGTCGGCCAAATCTACGGCTGTCAACATCATGATGGTGGCCACGATGTGGTCATTCTTTTTGTGGAGGAGGACCCGGTATGAAGGCATTGTTTATAGAAACCGACTTTACGACCCATTGGTAATAACATTTTTTTTCGTTGCGGCTGCGAATATCCTTTGGCTGGGTATCTATGGCTATTTCATCCCCGCAAATGTCCGAATTGGGCTTTCGGTTCCCATGGTGATGTCTTCCCTCACCGTCATCCTGCTTTCTCTAATCTTCTGGCATGCAACGGGCACTCAAAAGCAGTTAGGACGGTCTCCTTGGGGTGATCTTTCTGGGAGGGGATATTTCACGTTGTTCTTTTTGGGCTTTGTCGTAACCTGGCTGGTCGGCCTGGGTGGATACAGGAGATCATCCTTGAGGCTCTTCTGGCACATCCAGGATTTGGTGAAGGACAACTCCCCATGGGCATTCACACCTACCATAGGGTTCGCCACGAACATCATCACCCTGAACGCCCTCATTTTTTGGTGCGGCCTGTTGTTGCTGTTTTGGCTGGGGAAGGGAAGGAAATTTCAAAAATCGTTCGCATTCCCAGACAAACCCAAATTGTCTGAAATTTCATCTTCCCTCGTGACAAGACCATGACCAAGGAACATTTGGAAAAGATTATTCGTATTATCAGACAAATCGATCGATTCGGGCGGCTTTTACGGTTCGTCCTTTTGGGGCTGCTTGTATCACTTGCTCCCCTAGGACCAGCTTGGGGTCAATCCAAATCGACCGACGAAACCTTCGTCTATGAGGATGCTCAGGGCAATCCGGTCCTGACGAACCGGCCGGAAAAGAAACCGGGTCAACACCCCAAACAGGAGGAGCCGGGTGCCACCCATCCCAAGCAGGTGACCAAAGAGGGAGGACCTCTTCCCAGCTTGCCTGCCTTCGGAGATCTTGTAGCCAAATTGAAGGGGCTGTTCTCCAACATCTCCTTTCCGAAATTTTCCAGCCAATCCACTTTGCTCACGCTCAGCGGGATTGCCGGGGTATTCATGCTGGCGATCATGATGCTGAGCCAGAACCCGGCGCTGAAACTGCTCATGCGCTGGCTGTTGATTCTGCTCGTCTTCGGGACCACCGCCAAACTTTATTTCACTCAGGGGGACCTCCAGCTCAAAGCCAAAGGCAGTGCCGAACAGCTCCAACAAAGGCAGGAACAGAAAGACCAGCACCTTCAGCAATTGGAGTCCCCCACACCCTCGCCCTGAAATCCTTTTCCCCCTCCGACTCTCTCCATCCTTCCGCTCTGACCCAGAACCCTGATCGCAACTCTCACCCCGACCCTGTTAAAACCTTGGACAGACCGACCTTGAGATGCGCTCTTTGATCCCATACCATGTAGTCAGGAGGGGGGAATGTCCTGGTGCCCAAAATCAAGCGGGTGGTGTTGCCGGTGAAGTGCCGATCGCCTCGATCCGAGAATGCGTTTGCGTGGCTCCTGGTGACGGCTTTCACGGCGAGCCTGTTCTGGGTTGGGTCCGTCCTGGGGGAAAACCTGTTGCTGCCCCACGAGACCATCCAGGACCTGCGGCTCGGGCAGTTTTTTTCCGGGGGCATCCGGGTCCGTTCCCCGTTCGTGGGGATCTCGTTTGTCGTCCCGCAGGACTGGCGGGCCCGTCTCGGGCAGGGGTCCAAAGTTCTCCATCTCGATTCCGCCACGAAGCCGGGAATCGGCATCGTCCATTTGTTAACGGACATCACGCCGGAGCAGATTGAGGCTCGCCTGAACGAACCCCAGGCCTTTGAAGCGTCCTTTGTGCTGCATCCCACGGGCCCGGTGACCAAGGACGGGGATCGGTGGGTCGGGTCTTATCTCTTTGGAGAGACGGTGGGGCGAGCCGTCGCGCTGATCGGTCCCGCCCGCCAAGCGGTGGTGTATCTATTCATCGGTCCCAAAACAGAGACGGCATCCTATGAACGTCTCCTGGACCACCTGGCCTCTTCCACGCAGTTCGCCAATGTTGAAACGGCCAATACCCTCAAGCGGTGGTACGAGCGCTTGTCCGGCATGATGCTCACGGCCCGGTCGCCGGTTTTGGGAAACAACGCCGGATCCCCGACTATGATCGAAGAATGGCATCTCTGCCATGACGGCAGGTTCTCCCACCAAGTCCGGCCCACGGAAGGGGAGAAAAAGCCTCCGGGTGAGTCCCAATCGGGTAAATCAGGAGACGAGGGGTATCTGGAATCGGGAGCCTGGCGAGTGGAAGCCCAGGGGTCAGCGGCCCAGCTGGTGGTAACCCCCCAGCACAGCCTTCCCAGACCCCTGGTTCTGCGGGAGGATG
>JBFFYZ010000113.1:0-6467 GCA_041568895.1 Nitrospiraceae bacterium | reverse complement strand
TTTGACGGGATCTTCCAACTCGATCCCGTTGATAATAAATCCGTCCTCAATCATGGACAACACCAGAGAGGCCGTCCCTACCTTCAAATAAGTGGCGTACTCGGACATGTTGGAATCGCCGACAATGATGTGGAGCCGGCGATATTTCTCGGCGTCCGCGTGCGGCTCGTCTCGGGTATTGATGATGCTCCTGGAGGAGGTCGTCGAGGATGAGGTCTTTTCGTGGATGTGCTGGGCGCGTTGCGAGATGAAATATTGGGGCTTTCCGGACACCTTCAGAACCTTCCCGGATCCTGAAAAAACTTGCCGGGTCACGAAAAATGGGATCAGCTGCTCGGTCACCTTCCAGAAATCCACGTCCCGCCGCATCAGGTAGTTTTCATGACACCCGTACGTGTTTCCCAAGGAATCCGTGTTGTTCTTGAAGATGTAAATTTCTCCGGAGAGGCCTTCTTCCCGCAGTCGTTCTTCCGCGGCGGGGAGGCAGGCCTCAAGCAAGCGCTCTCCCGCCTTGTCGTGAACCACCAGGTCCACAATGCTGTCGCATTCGGGGGTCGAATATTCGGGATGGCAGCCGGTATCCTGGTAAAACCTGGCCCCGTTGACCAGGAACGCGTTGGAAGGCCAGCTGTTCGGGATCAGGCCCTCGAAGATATACCCCAGGACCTTCTCCATAGGGAGGTAGATGCGCCCGTTTGGAGAAAAAATCAGGCCGTACTCGTTTTCAAGCCCGAAAATGCGCTGTTTCATGCCGGTTGGGGAACAGCTGGGTTCACGATGCCTTCAGCTTACACGCCTGGGCGGCCTTCTTCAACTTTCCCCGCGTCACGAGGCGAGGGTCAGGCGAGGATCTGGCGGGACTCGGCAGGAGACATTCGACGGAACTTGCGGCCGGTCCGGTTCCGATCCAGCACCGCCACCTCAAGTCCTTCTAACGATACTTTTTGGTTGGTGACACTCTCGAGGGAATTCACGCAGGTGGAAAGGGCGTCCTTGAGGCTCGGATTGTCAGCTTTATACCGGTCCTTGAGAAAGACCTGGAGCGCTTCGGACCGGCCGCCAATGGCCGCAAAGCCCCGCTCATCGAAAATGCTGCCATCGAAGGAAATCCGATACATCTCATTGGGGTGCCCCGGCTCGCCAACCTGGGCCACCAGAATTTCCACCTCGAGGGGCTTCAGCTCCTGACTGAAAATGGTGCCCAGGGTCTGCGAATAGCCGTTGGCCAGGGACCGGGCCGTCACATCCTCCCGGCTGTACATGAACCCTTTCAAATCGGCGTGTCGGATTCCGGCCTTCCGCAAGTTTTCGAACTCGCTGTACTTGCCCGCGCCCGAGAACGCGATGTTGTCGTAAATTTCCGAGATCTTGTAGAGCGAGGCGCTAGGGTTGTCGGCGACCAGCACCACCCCGTCAACATATTCCATAGCGATGATCGAACGTCCCTTGGCGATGCCTTTTTTGGCATACTCCGCCTTATCCTGCATCATTTGCTCAGGAGAGACGTAGTAGGGCAACGGCATCTAGGCCTCCTTTTTCCGTTCCTGAATCAGCCCGGCATAAATGTCGGCGATGCGCCGGTCCTCGACGTCGACGATCCCGGAGGCGTTCACCAGTTTGGCGGTGGGATAAATGCCCCGCACCAGGTCCGGCCCTCCCGTCCCGACGTCCTCCTCAGCGGCATTATAGAGCGCGAGCAAGGCCACCTTGAGGGCGTCCGCCTCGGGGAGGTTTTTGCGGAAATGTTCACGCATGGTGTTTCGGGCGTCCTTCCCGCCGGACCCGATAGAGTGATACTCGGACTCCTCATAACGTCCGCCGGTGATATCGTATTTGAAGATTCGCCCCTCGGTCCGTTTGTGATCGTATCCCACGTAGATGGGGATCACGATCAATCCCTGAAACACCATCGGCAAATTGGCCTTGATCATCTGGCCGAGCTTATTGGCTTTGCCTTCACAGGACAATTGGAGCCCCTCCAGTTTTTCGTAGTGCTCCAACTCGGTCTGGAAGAGCTTGGCCATCTCGATACAGGGGCCAGCCGTACCGGCAATGGCCATGGCCGAATGGTCATCGATTTTGAATACCTTGTCGATCTTGCGCCCCGCAATTTGAAACCCTTCGGTGGCCCGCCGATCCCCGGCGATCACCACACCCCCCTGACATTTCAGGGCAAGCACGGTGGTCCCGTGCGGCATGGGGGGAATCGGCATGTTGGTGGGATCTTTCAACACCGGGTCAAGGGCGGGAGTCAGGCTAAACCGGGTGGTTGGCATCAGGTCGGGTCGGTGCCGTACCAGATAGTCAAAAAAACTGGATCCGTCCTCGTCCGACAAAAAGGTCACGGCGTTCGTCCCCTCAGTCTTGCGGGCCCAGCCATGGAAGCGATGACCGCAGGTCTGGAGCCCAACATCAATGCGATCGGCTCTAATGGAAGGTGATCAGGCGGTCAGTTTGGCAAGCAAGGACTCCGCCGAGTCGCAACCCTCCAGAAGCTCTCGCGTGAGAGACTCCGATCCGCGGAGGGGTTCCATTAACGGAATCTTCTTGATCGTGGTGTTCCCCACGTCAAACAGAACCGAAGTCCAGCTGGCGGCATAGACCTGCTTCGAAAACTTTTTGAGGCAGTGCCCCCGGAAATAGGCCCGCGTGCCTGTCGGAGGGGTGTGTACCGCCTGTTCGATCTCGCTTTCCTGGACCAGCCGGTCAATCAGATTGCTCCGCTCCAACGTGTAATAGAGGCCTTTATCGGGACGGACGTCATGATATTGGAGGTCCAGCAACATAACCCGGGGATCGTCCCATCCGCACCCCTTCCGTTCCATGTAGGAGCGGATCATCTCCCGTTTGGCGACCCAGTCAAGCTCGCGGCCCAGCGTCACGGGATTCTCCTCGAGCCGGTCCAAGACCTCTTCCCACCGGACGAGGACATCCTTGGTCACCTGCGTCAACTCGTGGCAGGCGAAGAAATCCAGAGCCATCTTCAGGTAAGCCCGTTGGACACCGATGGCGGTCGTGACCCGGCCATCGACCAGCTTGAGGGTACCCTTCATGTCCAGGTCCCGGGACACCTCCTTGATGGCCCGAACCGGATCTTCCAATTCCAGATTGGGAAATTCGGCCCCGGCCTCGAGCATCTCCAAAATGATCGAGGTCGTGCCCACCTTCAGGTAGGTGGACAGCTCCGCCATGTTGGCATCCCCGACGATCACGTGGAGGCGACGATACTTGGCGGGGTCGGCATGCGGTTCGTCTCGGGTGTTAATGATCGGCCGCTTCACCATGGTGTTCAGGTCCACCAGGCATTCAAAGAAGTCCGATCGCTGGGAGATCTGATATTCCACCGGTTGAGTCTGATTTTCGGCGCCGACCTTCCCTGCGCCGGCATAGATTTGTCGGGTGACGAGGAAGGGGAGCAGCGCCCGGACTATCCGGTCGAAGGAGACCGAACGGGAGAGAAGGTAATTTTCATGGTACCCGTAGCTATTGCCTTTGCCGTCGGTGTTGTTTTTGTAAATCAGAAACTTCTCTCCTCCGCGCGCCCGAGCCAGGGCCCGGAGGGATTCGGCCAAAATGCGCTCCCCGGCACGCTCAAACGCGACCAACTGGCGGGGATTGGTACATTCCGGAGTGGAGTATTCAGGATGGGCCCCGTCGACGTACAACCGTCCACCGTTGGACAGCAGTTTGTTCAAGAGACGGTTGTATTCGGGTCCGGGTCGCTCCCGCTCCCCTTCCACCTCGAACCCGCGGGCATCCAAGAGAGGGTTCTCGTTCTCGTAATCCCAGATCGCCTGAGGCGCGGGCAAGGCCGGGTAGTGCCCGATCAATTGTAGGGAATTGGAGACGGGATCGAGGGCGTCCGCGTCCCGGGCAGCGATCCCAAATTCGGTTTCTGTTCCCAGTATCTGTGGCAACAATCCCTCGCCGAAGCCCAGGAGTTAGAAATAGTGGCCCGTGCTGATGGTCTCGATTTGGCGGGCCTCGGTCGAACCGGACATGATGGTCCGGACGTGAATGATCTTCTCGCCTTTCTTCCCCGCGATCTTGGCCCAATCGTCCGGGTTCGTAGTATTGGGCAGATCCTCGTGCTCCTTGAATTCATCCCGTATGGCCCGGAGCAGATCCTCCCCTTTGATCCCCTTTTCCCCGTTGGCCAAAAACCGTTTGATGGCGGATTTTTTGGCGCGGGACACGATCCCTTCAATGAGGGCGCCGCTGGAGAAGTCCTTGAAGTACAGGATTTCTTTTTCCCCGTTGGCATAGGTCACTTCAAGGAACTTGTTTTCTTCGGACATGGCGTACATGGCTTCAACGGTGAGCCCGATCAGCCGCTCCACCAAACCGGCGCGATCCCCGGTATGACGGTCCACCTCCTCGGCACCGAAGGGTAGGTCCGTCGTGATGTATTTTCCGAAGATGTCACGGGCAGACCGTTGATCCGGCCGGGAGATCTTGATTTTCACGTCGAGCCGGCCGGCTCGGAGGACAGCGGGGTCGATCAGGTCCTGCCGGTTGCTGGCCCCGATCACGATGACGTTCCGGAGCCGTTCCACTCCGTCGATCTCGGACAGGAATTGGGGAACGATGGTCGATTCCACATCGGATGAAATGCCGCTCCCGCGGGTCCGGAACAAGGCATCCATCTCGTCAAAAAACACGATGACGGGATGGCCGTCCGCCGCCCGTTCCTTGGCCTTATTGAACACCTCCCGAACCTGGCGTTCGGACTCCCCGACGTACTTGTTCAGCAGCTCGGGCCCCTTGACGTGGAGAAAAAAGCTCCGCATTTCCGTGCCGGCCAGGTGCCCCAATTTTTTCGCAATCGAGTTCGCCACGGCCTTGGCGATCAACGTCTTTCCGCACCCCGGTGGGCCATACAGGAGGACCCCCTTGGGAGGACTCAGTTTGTGTTCTGCAAACAGCTCGGGATGGAGGAAGGGGAGCTCGACGGCGTCCCTGATTTGCTCCAGTTCTTTTTCGAGCCCGCCGATATGATCGTAGCTGACGTCGGGCACCTCCTCGAGCACCAACTCCTCGGACTCGGACTTGGGCAGCTTCTCGATGACATAGCCGGCCCTCGGGTCGTAGAGCAAATGATCCCCGACGCTGAGCCGCTCCTCGAGAAGAGGTTCCCCGAGCTCTGCGACTTTTTCCTCGTCGAAATGCATCGTCACGAGGGCCCGTTTCCCATCGAGCAAATCCTTGAGCCGCACCACCTCTCCCTGCCCGTCAAACCCGCAGGCTTCGATGACGTTAAAGGCCTCGTTCAGGATCACTTGCTGGCCTTTGCGCAGCTCTTTCGGTTTGATGGCCGGATGCAAATTGACTTTCATCTTTCGGCCCGACACATAGACATTGGCGGTCTTGTCCTCGTTCAGGCTGGAAAAGATGGCATAGGACGACGGCGGAGCGGTGAGTTTGTCCACCTCCGCGCGCAGCGCCTCGATCTGGGTTTTGGCCTCCTGCAGGGTGGCGGCCAGCTTCTCGTTTTGTTTTTGGGCTTGATCGAGTTGAGACCGGGAATGAAGGAGTTGGCGGATTTCCTCTTCCATCGACTGAATCTGGATGCGGAGTTTTTCGACTTCGCGCTGTTGCTCGTCGTGTTTTTTCACGTCGCCTGACTCTCCGTCCGAAAATCGTTCGGTGATCTTTTTGACCGAATCGCGGAAAGCGCTGAGCCGGCTCGGATTCCCCTTGGTCTCCGCCATCGGGTCAGCCCTCTCATCATGCGAAAATTTCGAAGAAATCCGACATTCAAGCTTAAGCGGATTCTATCATCCGGATTCCAGAGGGTCAACAGTGGACACCCAATCAAACGGGGCTCTCGGCAGGGAAACGGCACTGCAGCGACTCAAACCGGACCAGGCTCCGCGTTCCGCTCGTCCGCCACACCCCTTCACCGCGTGGTGGTGACAGCCACCAACATTTCGCGCACCGCAATCTCGACCGAGGCCGCGCCGAGAATAGAGGAGATCACCGCGACGCCAAACGCCCCGGCCAGCCGGACCTCGCGGGCTCGAGAGGCGGTGAGGCCTCCAATCGCAAAGACCGGAATGCGGCATCGCCGGGCGGCTTGTTCGATGGGACCCAACCCGAGAGGGGAACCATAGGCCAGTTTGGATGACGTTTCGTAGACGGGTCCCAGGACTGCAAAGTCAGCGCCCTCCCCTTCAGCCTTGACGACTTCTTCCACCGAATGGGTTGAGACCCCGATCAGCCGCTCCGGACCGAGCAGCTTCCTGGCAACCCCCACCGGCATACTGTCCGACCGGAGATGCACCCCCTCCGCTCCTAACGCCATCGCCAGGTCTCCCCTATCGTTCACAAACAAAGCGGCTCCGGAGGCCCGCGTGTACCCCTGCACTTCTTCGGCCAGGGCCAGTAATGAGCGCGTGGAAAGATCCCTCTCCCGGAGCTGCACGGCTCGGATCCCGGCTTTTACCGCCTGCTGAATAAGGGGCCCA
>JBFFYZ010000112.1:0-6469 GCA_041568895.1 Nitrospiraceae bacterium | reverse complement strand
GATCTCCAAGCAGGAAGTCGAGATCATCCGCCGCATCCTCATTCTGTCCGCCGACCACGGCCCCTGCGTGAGCGGCGCGCTGGGCACGATTATCGCTGCCTGCGCGGGCATCGGCATGTCCCAGGCCGTGGCCGCCGGCCTGATCATGATCGGGCCCCGGTTCGGCGGGGCGGTGACGGACGCCGGCCGGCACTTCAAATACGCGGTGGACAACAAGATGAGCGTGGACGAGTTCCTGGGCTACATGAAAAAGAACGTGGGCCCTGTGCCCGGCATCGGCCACCGGGTCAAGAGCGTCCGGAACCCGGACAAGCGGGTGAAGGAATTGGTGTCCTACGTGAAAGGGGTGGGGATCCCAACCCCGCACCTGGACTTTGCGCTGGCAGTCGAGAAAGTGACCTCCGCCAAGAAAGACAACCTGATTCTCAACGTGGACGGGACCATGGCTGCGGTCCTGGTGGATCTCGGGTTCCCGGTGGACAGCCTGAACGGCTTCTTCATTTTGGCGCGCACGATCGGGTTGATCGGGCACTGGGTGGATCAGAAACGCCAGGAGAGCCGCCTCATCCGGTTGTTTGACTACCTCGTGAATTACGCAGCACCCAAACGGCGGGAAGTGCCGCCGCTGAAATAGCTGGTAGCAAATGGCAGACCGCGAATGGCCCTTAGCTGCTCGCGACTGGCTGTTCGCTATTAGCTGAGAGGAGTTCTATGTCAGCCGAAATGGTGAAAAAGCTGTATACGAAGATGCCTGCCGTGATCGAGAAGGCCCGTAAGAAGTTCGGGCGGGCGCTCACCCTGAGCGAAAAAATTCTCATGTCTCACGCCGATAACCTGGACACCCAGGTGTGGGACCGGGGTAAGGCCATGCTGGCCCTGAGGCCGGACCGGGTGGCCATGCAAGACGCGACCGCCCAGATGGCCATGCTCCAGTTCATGCAGGCCGGGAAAAAGAACGTGGCGGTGCCGAGCACCATCCACTGCGATCACCTGATTCGGGCGCAGACCGGCGCGGAAAAAGACCTGCTCCGGGCGATCGACGAGAACAAGGAGGTGTACAATTTCCTGGCCTCCGCGGCGAAGAAATACGGCATCGGCTTCTGGAAGCCGGGTGCGGGGATCATCCACCAGGTGGTGCTGGAGAACTACGCCTTTCCCGGCGGATTGATCATCGGGACCGATTCGCACACGCCCAACGGGGGCGGATTGGGAATGCTCGCGATCGGCGTCGGCGGCGCGGACGCCGGAGAAGTGATGGCCGGGCTGCCGTGGGAAGTGCTGCACCCCAAGCTCGTCGGGGTCCGCTTGACCGGCAAACTCAGCGGGTGGGCCTCTCCCAAGGACGTCATCCTCTATCTCTGCGGCCTGCTGACCGTGAAGGGGGGGACCAACAAGATCGTGGAATACTTCGGTCCCGGGGCCGAGACCATCAGCGCTACCGGGAAAGGCACCATTACGAACATGGGTGCCGAGTTGGGCGCGACGACCTCCGTCTTTCCGTTCGACCAGAAGATGGTGGCCTACCTGAACCTGACCGATCGGGCCGACATCGCGAAGCTGGCGGAGGCCAACCGGGAGTTGCTGGTCGCCGACCCGGACGTGCACAAGTCCCCCGAGAAGTTTTTCGACCAGGTCGTCGAGATCGATTTGTCCAAGCTGGAGCCGCACGTGGTCGGCCCGCACACGCCGGATCTGGCCCGGCCAATTTCCAAGATGGCGGCCGAGGCCAAGGAGAAGGGCTACCCGGTCGAGCTCAAAGCGGCCTTGATCGGGAGCTGCACGAATTCCTCCTACGAGGATATCGGGCGCGCGGCCCATATCGCCAAGCAGGGCCTCAAGGCCGGCCTCAAGGCCAAAACCCCCTTCTTGGTGACCCCGGGCTCCGAGCGGATCTTCCATACCATGAAGCGAGACGGCTTCATGGAGACGTTCGAGCAAATGGGCGGGACCGTGCTGGCCAACGCCTGCGGACCCTGCATCGGGCAATGGAAACGCGCGGACGCGGTGAAAGGCCGGGCCGACTCGATCGTCAGTTCCTTCAATCGGAACTTTCCCGGCCGGAACGACGGCGTCAGCGACACCCTGTCGTTTCTCACCAGCCCCGAGATCGTCACCGCCTACGCCTTCGCGGGAACCCTGGCCTTTGACCCGGTCAACGGAAGACTCAAGGGTGCGGACGGGAAGGAATTTACGTTTGAGCCGCCCCACGGCGAGGAACTCCCCGCCAAGGGGTTTGCGAAAGGCGAAGAAGGGTTTGTCACGCCCGCCGAGAACGGAGACCAGCTGACGGTCGAGGTTCCGCCGGACAGCGAAAGGCTGCAGTTGCTCCAGCCCTTTCCCAAATGGGACGGGAAGGACTTCGACAAGCTGCCGCTCCTGATCAAGACCAAGGGCAAGACCACCACCGACCATATCTCCCCGGCCGGGCCCTGGCTCAAGTATCGCGGCCATCTGGACAAGATCAGCGACAACATGTTCCTGGGGGCCACCAACGCCTTTTCGAGCGAGCCCGGGAAAGGCACCGACGTGCTGACGGGCGAGGCGAACCTGACCATCGCCGAGATCGCCAGGCGGTACAAGGGCAAGGGGATCGGCTCGGTCGTCGTCGGCGACGAGAACTACGGCGAGGGCAGCAGCCGCGAGCACGCGGCGATGTCCCCCCGCTTCCTCAACGTGCGGGTCGTCATCACGAAGAGCTTTGCCCGCATTCATGAAACCAATCTGAAGAAACAGGGGATCTTGGCGTTGACCTTCGCTGACCCGAAGGATTACGAGAAGATCGAGCCGCAGGACCGCATCAGCGTGACGGGGCTACAGAAGCTGGCGCCTGGCAAACCGGTGCAGGTAACGATACACAAGACGGATGGGCACACGCTCACCATCCAGGCGAACCACAGCATGACGGAGCAACAGCTTGCGTGGTTCAAGGCTGGTTCGGCGCTGAACGCGCTGAACTGACATCACGCTCAAAGAGGATAAACCATGACTGTAAAGGCATCCAAGATTCTATATACCAAAACCGACGAAGCGCCCATGCTGGCGACCTATTCGTTTCTTCCGATCGTCAACGCCTTTACCAAGGCGGCCGGGGTGACAGTCGAGCTGCGGGACATCTCTCTGGCGGGAAGAATCCTCGCCGTATTTCCCGACTATCTGACGCCCCAGCAAAAGCAACCGGACGCGCTGGCCGAGTTGGGGGAACTCGCCAAGACGCCGGAAGCCAATATCATCAAGCTGCCCAACATCAGCGCATCGATTCCCCAAATCCAGGCCACCATCAAGGAATTACAGAGCCAGGGGTATAAACTTCCGGATTATCCCGAGAATCCCAAGGATGACAAGGAGAAGGACATCAAGGCCCGGTACGACAAGGTGAAGGGCAGCGCCGTCAACCCGGTGCTGCGCGAGGGGAACTCCGACCGCCGGGCGCCGCTCTCGGTCAAGCAACATGCCCGGAAACACCCGCACAAGATGGGGGCATGGAGCCCGGATTCAAAGACCCACGTCGCCCACATGAAACAGGGGGATTTCCGGTCCAACGAGAAGTCGATGACGACGGCCGCGGCGACTGACGCGCGCATCGAATTCGTCGGCCAGGATGGCAAGACCACGGTGCTCAAGCCCAAGGTCCCGCTGCAGGCCGGCGAGGTCGTCGATGCCACCTTCATGAGCGTCCGCGCGTTACGCCAATTCCTCGAGGAGCAGATCGAGGACGCCAAGAAGCGGGGGGTGCTGTTCTCCCTTCACATGAAAGCCACCATGATGAAGGTGTCGGACCCCAAGATCTTCGGCCATGCGGTGCAGGTGTTTTTCAAGGACGTGTTCGATAAGCACGGGGCGGTGCTCCAGAAGCTGGGCGTCGACGTCGACAACGGCCTCGGCGACCTCTACGCCAAGATCAAAACCCTGCCGGAGAATCAGCGCAAGGCCATCGAAGCCGACATTCAGGAGGTCTACAAGAAGAGGCCTCCGATGGCGATGGTGAACTCCGACAAGGGCATCACGAACCTGCATGTGCCCAGCGACGTGATCATCGATGCCTCCATGCCGCCGGTCATCCGCGACAGCGGAAAGATGTGGGGACCGGACGGCAAGCTTGCCGACGTCAAATGCGTCATTCCCGACGGCAGCTACGCCCCGGTCTATCACGAGGTCGTCGAGTTCTGCAAAAAGCACGGTGCCTTCGATCCCAAGACCATGGGGAGCATTCCCAACGTCGGCCTCATGGCGCAGGCGGCGGAGGAGTATGGCTCGCACGACAAGACTTTCAAAGCGCCGGGCGGCGGCACGATTCGTGTGGTGGATGCCTCCGGGAAGACGCTGCTCGAGCACAAGGTGGAAGAGGGCGATATCTGGCGGATGTGCCAGGTCAAGGATGCGCCGATCCAGGACTGGATTAAGCTGGCCGTCAACCGCGCGAAGGCCACGGGCGCGCCCGCGGTGTTCTGGTTGAACAAGGACCGGTCGCATGACGCGGAGCTGATCAAGAAGGTCAACCAGTATCTGCCGAAACACGACACGAAGGGCCTCGACATCAAGATCATGCCCCCGGCAGAGGCGACGCGGTTCTCGCTGGAACGGATGAAGGAGGGGAAGGACACGATTTCCGTCACGGGAAACGTGTTGCGCGACTATCTGACCGACCTGTTCCCGATTCTGGAAATCGGGACGAGCGCGAAGATGCTCTCGATCGTTCCCCTGTTGAACGGCGGCGGCTTGTTTGAGACCGGCGCCGGAGGGTCGGCGCCGAAGCACGTGCAGCAATTCCAGGAGGAGGGGTATCTCCGCTGGGATTCGCTGGGGGAATTCCTGGCGCTGGCCGCCTCGTTGGAGCATCTGGCCAAGGTGTCCGACAATCGGACCGCGAAGATCCTGGCGGATACGCTGGATCGGGCCAATGCCAAGTTCCTGGAGAGCAACAAGTCGCCGGCCCGCAAGGTAGGCGAAATCGACAATCGCGGCAGCCATTATTACCTCGCCCTGTATTGGGCGCAGGCCCTGGCCGAGCAGACCGAGGATAAGGACCTGCAGGCCCGGTTTGCCAAAGTCGCCAAGCAGATGGCGGACAATGAGGCCAAGATTGCCGGCGAATTGATCGCCGCGCAGGGGAAGTCGGTTGACGTCGGTGGGTATTATCATCCCGACGACCAGAAGGCGTTCAAGGCAATGCGTCCGAGCCCAACCTTGAATGCGATCGTAGACGCGATTGCCTAAGGAAACGGCTCTTCCGATTTTCCCCAATTGATGAAGGAAGAAGGCCGGGCGGACGTCAAGCAGATCAAGTGCTCCGTCCACAGAAGCGAGAACATTCAGCTTATCTAACGTGTTAGAATAACTGCCCACCCGAACCGGGCAGCCCGTTGCAGTCTAGTGGAGTCGTGAGGCAAATGGCAGACGGCGATACGCAGAACATCATCGATCAGGACGAGGTCCTCCGGCCGAAAATGGTCTCGGTGGAGATCGCCGGCAAGACCTACCAGGTGCCGGAAGGGATCACGGTCATCAAGGCCCTGTGGTACAGCGGCCAGGAGGTCATCCGGGGGGCCGGTTGTCTCGGGGGTTTCTGCGGCGCCTGCGCGACCTACTACCGGACCAAGAGCGATCCCAAGGTCAAGACCTGCCTCGCCTGCCAGACCGCGGTCGAAGACGGGATGTCCTTTTCGATGGTTCCGCCCTTTCCGGCCCGCAAGGCCACGTACCAGATGGACGAGCTCAAAGACCCCAAACAGGACCTCTTCACCCTCTACCCAGAGGCGCCGCTCTGCCGAAACTGCAACGCCTGCACCGAGGCCTGCCCGCAGACTATCGATGTGCGGGAAGGGGTATGGCGGGCGGTCTTCGGTGACTTCAAGGAAGTCTCTGAGATGTTCATGGACTGCGTGATGTGCGGGCTCTGCGCCCCGGTGTGTATCGCGGACATCGCCCCCAATCTGGTCGCTCTCTATGCCAGCCGCGCGCAGGGGGTCTATTTCACGGAAAAGCCGGAGCGCCTCCACCATCGGATCAAGGACATCGAGGACGGCCGGTATGACGCGGAATGGAAGCGGATCCTGAGCCTGAACGAGCAGGAGTTGGCCGCAGCCTGCGCGCAAATGAAATAGAAGAGGCCATTGGCTATGGGCGATTGGCTGGCGATTGGCTATAGGGGCAAACAAAGCGGCGCTACTGTCTTACCCATCGCCTAGAGCCCCTCGCCTATCGCCAGACTTTAAAATGGACATTCATCAATTACAACAGATCGTCCACAAGACGAGGGATGTTCGGCGGCCCCAAACCCTGCCGAAATACTCCCCTGCCGAGCGCGACACCCTGATCAAAAAGTACCATCCCGACCATCGGGAAAGTGCCTACCGCACCATTAAATTCGGTCCCAATTCCGACGAGATGACTGTCAGGGAACTGGCCGCCCTGTTGGAGGGCGACAGCCCCGTTCCGGCGGATCTCGATCTCACACCGGCCCATCAGGCCG
>JBFFYZ010000111.1:0-6482 GCA_041568895.1 Nitrospiraceae bacterium | reverse complement strand
GCCGAGGGGGTTGCCCACCTCGACCACCGGTTGCAGCGCCGTCAGCGCGAGCGCCTTGTCGGCAATCGCCGCTGCCGCCACCGTCCCGGCCGAGACTTTGAGGAATTGTCTCCTAGAAAGAAACATCGTTGGCACCTCCTGAGAAATTGACAACCGAACTACTGCGAGAAGATCACCTTCTCAACCCGACTGTTTTTTCACCACCTCCCTTCAGAACATTTCTTGAATTTTTTCGACCTGTTAGAAGCCCGCCTTGACTCGTGTTTCGAAATGAGGACATCGCACCTGGCAGACCCCTCGGTCCGAACGAACGGGGTAGAAGAGGTACAAGGCCTATGCCATAGGGCCTCCACCTCCAAAATCTTCCCGGATAAATTTTTTTTACTTTAGAATCGGCAGCTTGGGTGGGCTCGTCAAAACCTAAACGAGGGGAAGAAATCTCAGAAAACAGGGGGTGGGTCAGGAATCACTGACTCGAAGGGGGCTAACTCCACTAAAGTCATTCATAAATAATGATTTTTTACTGTCAGGACTTCATGACAGCGCCCTAAATTCCAACTAAGAAACTGAATAATAAGAGTATTTTTCAAAAATACCCTCTCAACTGTCAGCATAACCTGACAGTTCGGAAGCCCTATTTAGACTCCTCATTGTCGTTTTTCAAATACCGCCGCATGATCTCGTAAAAGTAAGATCTCGGCAACCCGGCGTCGTTGGCGGCATGGGTCACGTTGCCTTGGTGATTGTCCAACTTGGATTGGATGTACCGCCGGTTGAATTCCTCCAACACCTTTTCTTTGGCCTTGGCGTAGGGGAGGTGCAGGTAATCCTCCACAATGGAGACTCCCTCCGCATCCCCTAATTGCAGCAAGGCGAGCACCTCGCTGCGCCCGATCCGATCCCCCTTCGCCAGCATGACGGCCCGTTCCACCACGTTCCGCAGCTCCCGCACATTGCCGGGCCAGGGATAGGCGATAAGATCCGTCACGGCGGAGGGATGGAGATCGTCCACCTGTTTGCCGAATTCCTTCGCGTATCGCGAGATGAAATGGCGCGCCAGCAGCGGGATGTCCTCGGTGCGTTCTCGAAGGGGAGGCACCTTGATGACCATGACGTTGAGCCGGAAAAACAAATCCTTTCGGAACTCCCCGCGCTTCACCTTTTCCGACAGATCCTGGTTCGTGGCAGCCACGAACCGGACGTTGACCTTTTTTTGATGGGTGCTGCCGACGGCGCGGACTTCCCCCTCTTCCAGCACCCGTAGGAGCTTGGCCTGCAACGGCAGCGGCAAGTCGCCGATCTCGTCCAGGAACAGGGTCCCTTCACTGCCCAGTTCGATGAGCCCCTGTTTGTCCGACACGGCCCCCGTAAAGGCGCCGCGGACGTGGCCGAACAGCTCACTTTCCGCCAGTCCCTCCGAAAACGTCGTACAGTCCACCACCTGAAAGGGGCCCTCTCGCTCTGCGCTCCGCTCATGGATGGCCCGGGCGATCAGTTCCTTGCCAGTTCCGGTTTCCCCCACGACCAGGGCGGTGGAGGGGACCCGGGCCACCGCCTCGATCATGGCCATGACGTTGCGAATCCCCGGACTGGCCCCGACCAAATCCTTGAACGGCAGGGCCGGAGCGGACCGCTCGGGCCCGGGGTGCCGGAGCATGATCTCGGACATTCGCATGGCCCGATGGATGCGGGAGGCGAGATCCAATCCTTGGAACGGCTTGAGCACGTAGTCAAAGGCGCCGTGCCGCATGGCATCCACCACGGTCTCCACCGCGTTGACCCAGCTCATGACGATGACCGGAATCCTCCGATTGCGTTGATGGACCCGCTGGAGCAATTCGATTCCGCTCATGCCCGGGAGGCGAATATCGGTAATGATCAAATCGATCCGACGTTCATCCAGAATTTTGAGCGCTCCTTCGCTTCGGGCGGCAAACACGAGATCGACGGTCTCTTCCTCGGTCCGGGGCAATTCCTCCTCGACGGCTCGGAGAAACATCTCGACATCCCCGGCGTTGTCCTCGACGACTAAGATCGTAAAGACTTTTTCATGAGTCGCCTTCATATTCCCACCTGGCCCATTAGGCGCCCCCTTGCGCGGCCTTCCGGCCCCGGACCGAGCGCCATTGGCTTCCTGGGCGCGTGTCAACCTTTGTCTCTTCCGACGGTGTATCCCCCAAGATGGGTAATTGCACATAAAAGGTGCTGCCCTGCCCTGGCTTTGAGGTCACGGCCACTTTTCCCCCATAATGCTCGACGACCGTTTTGACGATGGTCAGACCGATCCCCGCCCCTCCCACTTCCACGGTTCCAAGTCTTTGAAACGGAAGGAAAATTTTTTCAGCCATCTCGGGGGCCATCCCGACGCCGTTATCCCGGACAAAAATACGGACGCCGTCGTCGCCTGGCTCCGTGCCGATTTCAATGCTGGGTTTCGTTTGGTCGCCCATGAACTTCATCGCGTTGCTGATCAGATTCTCGAGGACCTGCTTCAGGTGAATCCGCCGGCAGGCCAATCTCGGAAGCGGGTTGACGATCCTCACTTGAATAGGGTGAGCCGAGCAGGGATCGGCCAGCAATTCCACCACTTCCTTCACTACGTCGTTCGCATCCACGTTCTCCAGGGGGCTCCGCTCCTGGAACATTTTCGCCAGGTCCAGGGTTCGTGCGGCGAGCTGCGCCAGGTCTTGCCCTTCCTTTTTGATCCAGTCCAGGTAGCGAAGCGCCTTGTCGTCCAGGCGAGAGCCATAGTCCCGCTCGATCCAGGACGCAAATTCCGCCACCCGCCCAGCCGGCGCTTTGACCTCATGGGTGAGTTCCGCGATGTGGCGCTCCATCGCCGCCACTTTTTCCTGCAGTTCGTGGAATTCCGTTTCCGCCGTCTCGAACAGGCGCGCGTTTTCAATGGCGATGGCGGCATAGGAAGCGGATTCCTGGGCCAGGCGGATATCTCGGTCCGTGAACTCCCGAATCCGATTCCGAGTCAGGAGCACCAGGACCCCGATGGTCCCGTGCGGTCCCAGCAGCGGGACTCCTAAAAAACTCCTCGCGCCATATTTATGCCGGAACAGAATCGGTTTGTCCTGATACTCGTTCAAATCCGGCACCGAGACGGGCTCTTTCGTGTCGAAAGCCTGGTTCGCAAAGGGGGTCTGCTCGAACAACAGGACCTGCTTCCGAATGGAATCGAACAACTTGCCGGAGGCGGCTTCTATCAGCCAGCATTCCAACACGGGATGGCGCACCAGCATGAGGGCCAGATCGGCTTCGACGAGGTCGGCCGCCAGATCCACCGTTCGCCGCAGAACCGGCTCCAGCCCTCCTGCCCCGAGCATCGCGAAATCCCGTCCTGAGGCGTGCAACGCCTCCAAGTGCTCGATATGCGTCCGGATGCGGCCCGACATCATCTCAAACATCCGGGCCAATCGGCCCAATTCATCCTGACTATGGATGGGAATGGCCGCATCAAACCTGCCCCCAGAGACTTGCTCCACCCCCTCGGTCAACTTTTGAAGCGGAAACCGGACCACCCGATGGAGCACATAGATCCCAACGGCACCCAACAGCCCCGCAATCAACAAAAACAGGATCTGCAGCCCGTAGATCACACCGATCCGTTCCGCAGCTCGGCGCTCGATCAAGTTCACCAATTCGGACAGGGAGGAGACGAAGCTGGTGATGTGGTTCGTGTATCGCTGTAGAGGCTCGGACACATGGTCAGGGGAGGCCCGGATCGCCTGTTCCAGCGCGGGCTTCAAGTGCATCCGCCACTCGTCCCGGATCCGGTGAATCCGGAGGATGACATCCGGGTCCTTTTCTTCCAAGAGCCCCCGCTCAGGATCCCCGCGCTCAAGGCCCGACAACACCTGTTCCAATTCGGTCACCTCCTGGAGCAACACGTCGCTCTCGAGGTGGGTCGGTCCCGTCGGATCCAATTGGCGGATCAAGTGAGGGAGCTTATAGACGCGCATACGCTGCATGCCCGCATGGTTGATTGCGGCGCTGGCCCCCATCAGTTGCTTGGTGAGGTAGGCGTTGACCATGAGGAGGGTGACAAAGACCAGGGAAATCAGCACAAAGATTCCCCCGATTTTCACGGTGATAGAGACCCGGGGAGCCTTTTGCCAGTCGAGCATCTTCAAGACGGGTGTCCCTGGCCCATAGTGCCGAGGCCTGGACTCAGGCCGATCTCCTTCCCTTCCCGACTTCGTTCACCAGAACCTGCATTTGGGTTCTCCAAAGATACCTTCCCCCGGGCCGCGGAGGGCGCGCGAACCAGGAGGGCGCCCCAACATAACAGGCGGCTGGGACCGTGTCCATAGAGGCAGAGGCCATCGCACGGAGCAGGGGGGAGGGGCGTGGTACAGGAAAGGGCGAGGCCGATCCCAGTGCGGGCTGGTGTTAACCGGATCCTCGAGCCAGAGCCGAATCCCGAACCTCTTCCTGCCCAGGGCCTGACGTTGCGGCAGGTTGATGGGCTGAACCTCTTCTTCCGGCAAACACCAGGTTCAGGTAGGCGAGCAGAAGGCTTCCCGCGATCAGGATGAAACTGGTGGCCCGAATCGCCTTCGAGCCTTGGCTCCGCAGCTCTTTGGCCACATTGGTCACGCTATCCATGAGCTGATCGAGGGCCTGGGTGACCCGAATGAGCTTGGCCCCGGCCTCTTCCGCCGCGTGGATCTCCGCCTTGGTTCGAATCTGAATCGCCAGCGCCTCGGTCGGCGCGTCCCACAATTGGGTGAGCAACTGCATCGTCCTCGTCGCGGTCAGAAAGTAGGCCTCCAAGCTCATCCGCATGGCCGCCAAGCTGGCCAATTCGGCCTGGTGCCCTCCCAGCAGTTTTTCGCTGGTGGCGGCGTACCGGTCCACCGATTGCTCGATGCGAGCCCGCTGTTCCGGCAAGGACTGGGTGAATCGAAGAAACTCCTCCTTGGTCTGGGCCTCAAGGGCCCGAATGATCGTCGCCCGATACCGCATGACGTCGGCCGAAATATGGGCCAGGTCCGTCGCCGCCAGGGTGTACTCCGTGTACATGATCCGGAGGTCCTGGTCGATTTGATGAAGGGCCTGCGCACCGAACAGGCCCAGGCCGATGACCAGGACACTCACCACCCATTGTCGCCATCCCGGCCATGTGACCACCATGCGTTTTGCAGTCCTTTTTCAGAGGCAGGGTCCCCAACACGCACCAGGGGCAGAGGACGTCATGCACTCCCCTACCCCTGGTCCTCTGTCCCCTCATCACGTAAGAAGGGGGGCCGCTCACGGCCCCCCCTCCCCATGGTTCTCACGCGAACCGGCTGGTGCTTACAGCCAGTTCACCTCGCGTGGCCGCTCCGAGCTTGCTCGGACCCGGCGCCCTGGGATTCTTGTGCGCCGGGATACGCACCACACGGGCCCCACGGAGAGGCGCCTGCGCGCCTCTCCGTGGTTTGCTCCGCTTAGAGCCAATTGACCCGCTCTGCAGGTCTGATGTAGATCGGCTCTTCGACCTGGATCCGCGCGACCTCCTTGCCCGACTTGTTGAACCCCAGCACGGTGTCGTTGTACATCTCGAACCGCTTCCCGTGGATCTGGGTCTCAAACACCTTCGGGCCCGGAATCACGTCGTACCGGAAGATGATCTGCTGGCTCGCCCGCCACAGCTGCAGCACCGCCAGCAACTCCCGGCTCGGCACCAGGTACTTCTCGATCGCGTTGTCCACGCCCGGCCCGAACATCTGCCGTGCGTAGCCCCGCGGTGACCACCGCGGCGGAATGTAGAACCCGTTGGGCTCCGTGCCCCACTGCGGGAACAACGGCAGCGCCACCTGCTCCACCCGAATCGCAAAGTAGAGCGGGTGCCAGCGGTCTTCCGCCCACAGCCCGTCTTCGCCGACCCGCACCAGGCTCTGCATCCGGATCTTCCCGACGCAGGCCGCCATACAGCGCGTCTCCATCGGCTCCCCGCCCGTCAGCGGGTCCTTGCCTTCCACCCGCGGGTAGCACGCAATGCACTTCTCGCTCACCCGCGTCGTGCCCCGGTACATCGGCTTCTTGTACGGGCACTGCTCCACGCACTTCTTGTACCCCCGGCACCGGTTCTGGTCGATCAGCACAATCCCGTCCTCCGGCCGCTTGTAGATGGCCTTGCGCGGACAGGCCGCCAGACACCCCGGGTACGTACAGTGGTTGCAGATCCGCTGGAGATAGAAGAAGAACGTCTCATGCTCCGGCAGACTGCTCCCCGTCATCCGCCACGGTTCGTCCCGCGTGAACCCGGTCTTGTCGATGCCTTCGACCACCGCCCGCATCGACGTCGCCGTGTCCTCGTAGATGTTGACGAACCGCCATTCCTGGTCCGTCGGGATGTAGCCGATCGCCGCCTGGCCGATCTTCGCCCCGGCGTCAAAAATCGTCATCCCTTCGAACACCCCGGACGGCGCATGGTGTTTGCGGCCGACCCGCACGTTCCAGATTTGCCCGCCCGGGTTCACTTGCTC
>JBFFYZ010000110.1:0-6539 GCA_041568895.1 Nitrospiraceae bacterium | reverse complement strand
CCAAGCTGCCGTTGGACTCGTGAGCCCGTACGCCCTCAAATCCACGCAGGGAGCCGTGTCCTGCGAATTCGTGTTGTCCGAGGGGGAAACGGCATCCTTCCTGTTGGAAAACCTGGAGTCGGACGGAACGTTGGACTTAATGGACCCCTTTCATTCCGGTCTCAAGGCCTTCCAGGAAACGGTGGCCTTCTGGCGCCGGTGGCTGGGCCAGTGCCGGTACGAAGGGCGCTGGCGGGAGATGGTTCATCGGTCCGCCCTGACCCTGAAATTGTTGACCTATGCTCCCACGGGAGCCATGGTCGCGGCCCCCACCACCAGTCTGCCGGAAGAGATCGGCGGGTCCAGAAACTGGGACTACCGGTACACCTGGATTCGGGACGCCGCCTTTACCCTCTACGGATTCCTCCGGTTGGGTTTTACCAAGGAAGCGGGCCGGTTCATGGATTGGCTGAATGCTCGATGCCACGAACTCAACCCCGACGGCTCGCTTCAGATCATGTACGGAATTGACGGCCGCCACAAGTTGCCAGAAGAGGTCCTTTCCCACCTCGAGGGCTATCGAAGCTCCTCCCCTGTGCGGATCGGCAACGCCGCCTCGACCCAACTTCAGCTGGATATCTATGGCGCGCTGATGGATGCCGTGTACCTCTACAACAAATACGGCTCGCCGATCAGTTATGACCTGTGGGTGAACCTGGCCCGGCTGCTGGAATATGTCTGTGCCAACTGGGATAAACCGGACTATGGAATCTGGGAGGTGCGCGGGGAGGTCCAGCAGTTCGTCTATTCCAAAGTCATGTGCTGGGTGGCGTTGGATCGCGGGATCCGGATCGCCGACAAGCGTGGATTTCCCGCCGACCGGGCCAAATGGATTGCTACGCGGGATCGGATCTATACGGAAGTGATGCACCGTGGCTGGAACCGCAGCCTCGAGGCCTTCGTCCAGCATTATGACAGCGAGGCCTTGGACGCCAGCCTGCTCTTGATGCCGCTCGTGTTTTTCGTGTCCCCCACCGATCCCCGGATGTTGTCCACCTTGAACCGTGCGATGGATCGGTTGGTCTCCGACAGCCTGGTGTACCGGTACCGGATCGGACGGGCGGCCTCCGACGGGCTCAAGGGGGAGGAAGGGACGTTCAGCCTCTGCACGTTTTGGCTGGTGGAAGCCCTGACGCGGGCGGGACAGCTCTCCGATGCCCGGTTGATATTCGAAAAGATGCTGAGTTACGCCAACCACCTGGGCCTGTACGCCGAAGAACTCTCGTCGACGGGGGAGCAACTGGGAAACTTCCCCCAGGCGTTCACCCACATGGGACTCATCAGCGCGGCCTATAACCTGGATCGGGCGCTCGGGCGGGGCACAAAATAACATCGGCGCCCCCGACCCTATTGGTCAGAAGCGCCGAGAGTCGTTCTCCGGCAGCCGCTTACTTCAAGCGCAGTAGGCCATTATCCACTTTCGTGTTGGCCAGCAACTTTTCGAAATTCTGCGCGAGGATTTCGTTTAAAAGCCCCTGGACGTCCTCCTGCTCAAACCAAAACACGCTTTCCGATCCATCCCCGGTCAACGTCATCCGGACGGTGCTGCCGTCTTTGGCATTCTTGGCCTCGACCGTCATGCGGGTTTTGACCGTGATGTTGGTCCGGAACACCTTGCTTTCGGCATTGGCGGAAAAATCCAGCAGCTTCCCGGAGAGGAGGATATCCGCCGCCCCTCCGTCCATGGCCGGGCTGGCCTTCCAACCCTTGAGTTTGAGGTAGTCCGCGACGACCTGCGCGACGACCGGGCCCGGCTTGCTATCCGGTACATCGAAGTAGGACTCGCCGCCCCAAAGGTGCTGGCGGGCCCCCAGGCGCTTGGCCTCGGTCCGGCCGTCCTCGAACCCACCGACCGCGACGCTCAGGCCCGCGCCTTTCACGGAGGTGTCACCGGCGGTTCCGTCCATTTTCCCCTCTCCCGCCTCGGGGGAGGGTTTCATGGCCTGAAGATCGAGGGTGATCACCTCGCCCTTTCCGCCACAGCCAGCCAGACTCAGCAGCCCAACGCTGAATAGTATGAGGATAAATTCTCGCACGCGTGCCTCCTCCTTAACCTGGTCCTGAATCCTTATTTCAACACAAAGTGGGACCGTCGATTCTGCTGCCAGCACTCCACGCTGTGTTCGGTACAGAACGGTTTTTCCTTCCCGTAGCTGGTGATACGGATCTGGTTCCCTCGGACCCCGAGATCCTGCAAATACTGCTTCGCCGCACGGGCCCGCTTTTCCCCAAGAACGAGATTGTATTCAAGCGTGCCGCGCTCGTCGCAATGCCCTTCGATCTCGAGTGACCAGTTGTTATTCGCCTTGAGCTGACGGGCGTTCTGCTCCAACACCGATATCGCATCGCTGCGAATCAGGGCCCGGTCATAGTCGTAAAACACGTCGCCCAACGTCAGGGGCTCCACCGGGGGCGGCGGAGGAGGCGGCGGGGGTGGCGCTGGTTCCGGCTTCGGCTCCTCCATTGGTGGCGGGGGCGGCGGGGGTTCCGGCGCTTTCGCCTCCTCGATGGGCGCTGGAGGTGCCGGCTCGGGCTTTGCCTCTTCCACCGGCGGGGGCGGCTCTTCTACAGGCGGCGGAGGCGGCTCTTCCATCGGCGGCGGAGGTGGTTCTTCCACCGGCGGCGGAGGTGGGGGGGCAATCGGCTGAGGCTCCACCTTGGCCTCTTCAACCTTCGGCGGCTCGATGACAGGGGCTTCCACCACCGGGGGAGGTGGCGGCGGAGGGGTAATTAACGTCTGGTCTTGGACGGAGGTGGAGATTTGCCTCCCGGCGCAGCCCACCAGAATCAGCAAGATCCCGGCGCAGGCTAGGCGGGACACAACCCGGAGCATCGAAAGGGACGAATGTCGCATCATGGAGGTTCCCCTGGGTTCCAAAGTCTTAGCGGACGTTGATTGATCTGGCGACCAATCCGTCCATGCTCTTCACATAGGTCAGGTCGACCGAATCTCCGACCTTGATCGAGTTGAGCGAGACCCGTTCTTTCCCTCGGGTAATGTTCGCCCCGGATTCCACCGTGGCGCCCACGATCAACTCCTGTTTCTTGGCGGTCATGGTTTTCACGACGATGACCTGGGGAAAGTCCCTGACATTGACCGCCACCACTTCCCCCCGCACGGTCCGCACGACCTGGTCCTTGGCTTCTTTGGCCAAAGAGACTGCTGTGCCGGTTAGCCCCACGATGAGGGCCAGTCCTAACAACAGGGTCTTGGGTTTCATTCCACCCCTCCTAACCCTAAAGAGAATTCTTTTTCCTTGGAGCCGCACGTCCGGCCCTGCAAGGTCGATCCTCACTATAGCAGATTCCGGGGGGGTTTCAACACTATCCTGTCCTTTCTCCCAAGATATTTGTCAGAGTCGACCGCGTCGCCACGAGGATGGATTTTCCGCTCTTGACTGGTTCCGAACGGACTGGGTAAGATCCCGATCGGACCCGCCGCCCCGTGACGAGGCAGCGGGTTCTGTTGTGAGCGGACCAGGCGGTCAGTCCCGACTACCGGGCCCCGAACACCCCGCGCGACTCCATATCTCGAGACCAGGCGGCCAGACCAGTTGGAAAAGGACCAGGTGCCATGATTGAGGTCCAGAACGTGACCAAGCGTTACGGCGAGTTGACCGCCATCGACCGGGTCACCTTTTCCGTCGACAAGGGGGAGGTCTTGGCCTTTCTGGGACCCAACGGGGCGGGCAAAACCACCACGATGCGGATCCTGACTTGTTTCATGCCGGCCACCGAGGGCACGGCTCGAATCGCGGGGTACGACTGTTTCGACCAGCCCGAGGAGGTCAAACGGCGGATTGGGTATCTCCCGGAAACGCCGCCGCTCTATACGGAGTTGACGGTCACGGAATTCCTGACCTTCGTGGGCCGGATCAAAGGGATGGACATGGAGACCTTGCGCCGGGGGTTGGCCCAGGTGGTCGAGCGGTTGTCCTTGGGCGACGTGCAGCACCGGTTGATCGGCAACCTCTCCCGCGGCTACCGCCAGCGGGTGGGCTTGGCCCAGGCCCTCCTCCATGATCCCCCGGTGCTGATCCTGGATGAGCCGACCGTAGGCCTGGACCCGAAGCAGATCATCGAAATTCGGGAACTGATCAAAAGCCTGGCCGGCTCGCACACCGTGATCCTCAGCACGCACATTCTCCCGGAAGCCACGGCCGTCTGCCAGCGGGTGGTCATCATCAACAACGGTCGAATCGTAGCCGTCGACCAGCCGGACCGGCTCTCGGCCCGCCTGCGGCGGTCGGAGAAGATCAGCGTCACGGTCAAGGCCCCGCCGCCGGATTTGGCCGAGCGCCTGCGCGTCATTCCGGGTGTCCTGGCCGTCTTCGAACCGACCGAGGCCGGGGCCTTCCTGCTGGAGTGCGTGCTGGGCCGCGACCTGCGGGAAGACGTCGCCCGATGTATCGTCAACAGCGGGCTGGGACTGCTGGAGCTCAAGACGATCTCGATGACGCTGGAAGACGTCTTTCTCCGCTTGACACAACACGAAGAACACCCGGCAGCTACGGAAGGCCCTTCCGTCGAAGCTTTTTCCCCATCCCGCACCCGGCCAGGCAGCGAGGAGGGCATTCCCACATGACGCCCGTCCAGGCCATCGTGGCGAAGGAGTTGCGCAGCCATTTCGTCTCCCCCGTGGTGTACGTCGTCAGCGCGGTGTTCCTGCTGATCTTCGGGGTCCTGTCCTACGTGGCGGTGGTCAACGCCGGACAACAGGCGGTCCGCCTGATGCAGATCCAGGGCGCGGCGGCTCAGCTCAACCTGAATGACCTGGTCTTCCGGCCGACCTTCTACAGCACGGCCATCGTGCTCATGCTGGTGCTCCCGTTGCTGACCATGCGGCTGTTCGCCGAGGAACGAAAGCTCCGGACCTTCGAGCTGCTCATGACCTCGCCGATCGGCACCAATGAAATCGTGGTAGGAAAGTTCCTGGGCGTCTATCTGATTTACCTGGGCCTGCTGGGTCTTACCGGGATCGTCCCGCTGGTGCTCTCCCTGTTCAGCAGCTTCGATTGGCATCCTGTGCTGACGGGGTATCTGGGGCTGGCGCTGCTGGGAGCGGTGTTTCTGGCCACGGGTTTGCTGGCTTCGACGCTGACGGAGAACCAGATCGTGGCGGCCTTTCTGGGGTTCGGCCTGCTGATTCTGATCTGGCTGTTCGGGGCGCTCGGGTCGATTCTTGGCGACACCCCCATGGGGCACACGATCTCCTATCTGTCGTATCTCGAGCACTTCGACCGACTCGTCCGCGGGCTGATTGACACCAAGGACCTGGTGTACTACGCATCCAGTCTGGTGTTGATGCTGTTTCTCGCGCACCGGGTGGTGGAATCGCATCGGTGGAAATGAATGGGGGACGAGGGCGACAGGGCTGCCTCCTGTGCTCGCAGAGCGCGCACACTCAGAAGGTGCACGCTCGATGCGCGCAGTTAGAGCCAGCCCAGCCGCCCTCTGAGAGTAAAGGGTGATGGAACAAACATGAAACGGATGACATCTGCCATAGGCATTGTGGGGGCAGTCCTGGGCATCACCGGGCTAATCGCGTATTCCCTGGCGCCCGAGAAACTGTGGCTGGTGACCCTGAGCGAAGGGCTGGCCCTCGTTTGCCTGATCGTCTTTTTTGTCTTCCACTTTGAAACCCTCAAGGCCTTTTCCCTCCGGCGATCGACCCGGCTCGGGGCCAACAGCCTCCTGATGGTGGCGCTGTTCATTGGCATCATCACCATCCTCAATTTTTTGGCCGCTCGGCACGCACAGCGTTGGGACTGGTCGGAAACACAGCGGTTCACGCTCGCCCCTCAGACCTATCAAGTCCTGCGAGGACTGGACCGCGACGTGAAGGTGACGGTGTTTTCCCAGGAGCGAAGCCCCGGACTCAACGCGTACCGGGACCTCCTGGACAGCTACCAGCACGCCAGCCCGCAGCTCACCGTAGCCTACGTGGACCCGGAGGCACAGCCGGGGCTGACGCGCCAATATGGCATTACCAGGCCCGATACCGCGGTGGTCGAAAGCGGAATCCAGAGCACGCGCGTCAATACCCCATCAGAAGCCGAACTGACCGGGGCGCTCATCCGGGTGTCAAAGGACGCCAAGAAGACAGTCCTGTTCCTGGAAGGGCACGGGGAGCGCCGGCCCTCCGATGAGGAACGAGGGGGCTTGTCCCTGGCCAAGGAGGCGTTGGTCAAGCAGGGCTATGAGGTGGAGTCGTTGGTCCTGCTCCAGAAAGACGCCGTGCCCAACAACGCCTCGGTCCTCGTCATCGCCGGCCCTCAGCGGCAGGTGATGCCGGAGGAACGGGAGCGAATCCGCCGGTATGTCGCCGACGGTGGCCGGGTGCTCGTCATGCTGGACCCCGACGTGCAGGCCGGCCTCGAGGACCTGCTCCTGACCTGGGGGATCAAGCCCGGCCTCGGAGTCCTGGTCGATCTGCAGGACCGGTTGGCACAGGGGGACCTGACCGCCCTCATGGTCCGGACCTTTACCGAGCACGAAAT
>JBFFYZ010000109.1:0-6573 GCA_041568895.1 Nitrospiraceae bacterium | reverse complement strand
CCAAATCCAGTGCGGCCATGATTCCATATATGGTACGTTGCGAAACTTTCATGAAATCTCTACTATTCCGATGGGAATTGAGTATTGGTAAGGGTTCTATATACCTCTTTTAGGGTTTTCATGTCAAGAATGGATTCAAGTATCTAATTTCATTAAGAAATATATATGTTACGGTTTTCCACCCTCCTAACGGGAAAGACTCAAAAGAGCCATAGCCCCGACCCAGGCCCGCCTTAACGCTGTGACGATAGCTCCCTGAACTTCCTTGGCGGAAATCCTTGTGATCCCAAGCATGAAGGGGTACCTCCATCAAGGTGGGTGAGAACAGGGTATTAGTAATGTGCAGAATCGGAGAACAGGCGTGGCAGATTATTGCACTGGGGAGGCCCAGTTGTCTCAGGTCGCTATCCGTTTAACAGAAACTCGAACAAGAGGTGACCCTGCTCCCGGGAAAGGAAAAATGTTTGAGAACCTCCTTTCGATTTCCGAGGCTCAGACCGAGAAATAAAAGAAGGCTCGGAGATAAAATCAAAACCCGAGAGATGAATGTTTGAAATTGCCAAAACCCATCCAACCTCCGGGAATCTTTTCGGCGATATTGCTGAAACCTCCGTGTAAAAAACTCACAACCCCCGCATTCAGACCATGACGGGAATCACAAAATCGTCAGGGGTGAAAAATTTTTTTATTGGACCCGGTGGGTCTATGTTCTCCAACCTCGCAAATTGCGACGGACTTTTCCCCTCCGGTTAGGCATTCGTTTATCAACTCTCGGTCGTTTTGGTTCGCGCAAATTTTTCTGGCATTTGAGTTGCAAAAAATAAAAAACTTTTTTTCTTCGAGTGCAAATTCCAGATTGACTTCGTGTCACCCCAGGAGGATAATCCACACTTTCTTTTCGTAGGTGTCCTCATGCCTTTTCGCTCACCCGTTATGAGCATCCTCCTGCTCACTGCGGATCCTGACCTCCAAGCCCAATTCAAACAAGACCTCCAGGAAATCCGGGAATCCCAGATCACCCTGGCCAAGGATTGGGATTCGGCGTCGCGGATGATCAGCAAGCGATCGTTCGACGTCGTGATTCTTGAGACCAACGGCGACGGGCTCCAGGATCTGCGTGAGGCGCATCACGCGATCGATCCCTCCCGGACCTTCATTCTGGCCGGCTCCCGGGCCGCCTTGCGCCGGGCTTCGGGAGTCATCGCAAACATGGGCCACCACAACGGAAAAGCCTCCAGCCGAGTGAACCATGAATGCGGCCTCGAAGATTACATGGAGTCCAAGCTTGGGGATTTCGTCAAGGGCATGAAGAACGGGTCGGCCCGGAATCTTCATCCCATGCTCATCAAGGCGGTTGAGCGCCCGCTCATTACGATGGTGCTGAAGGAAACCAACGGAAATCAGATTCAAGCGGCGCAGTTGTTGGGCGTCAACCGCAACACCCTCCGAAAAAAAATCACCGAATTCCGAATTCCGGTCAAACGGGAAAAAAGCCGCCGGATCAAGCCGACGGCCTAGCCCCCATAAACTCAAACACCAAGTCACGAAATTTCGCAGGCGGGGGTCAAACCTTGCCCCACCTCCACGCGTGCTATGCCCGCGCACCCTGGGTTATCTCCCAGTGGTTCTTTTCCAGAAAGCACGGATGGGTATGCCAGAAGGCTGGAGGAGCCGGGGACGGGAGGCACAGTCCTCCCCACAGGGATCAGGGTTGGGGAGGATCACCCGGATTCATGATGTCGGTCGATCCCCGCGGGGAGGGGGCAGAGGGCCCAGGCCCCCCAATGGCCGGGGGGCATTGGGGAGGGGTCCATCTGGGCCCTGAGAGGCGATAAGCCCCTGAGATTCTTGACAGTACCAACGGCCCTATATTAGCATGGCTCCGGACGATAGGCGCGTAGCTCAGGGGGAGAGCGCTACCTTGACACGGTAGAGGTCGGCGGTTCAAGACCGCCCGCGCCTACCATCCCGCCAAAGGCATCAAGCCGCCTAGGGTGGTTCAGATGCCTTTTGTTTTTTATACACCTGAACGATCCAACTCCCACCTCCCTGAGCCCGGCCGGGAAGGTCGCCGGAATCGAGGGCTCCAGGCCTCGGGCCCTTGGAGTGTGGGAAGCGAGTCCGTCATGGCCGTCGATTCTTCAAAGATGATCCGGGTCACCCTGGCTGATGGGTCCCATCGGGAGGTTCCCGCCGGGTGCTCCGTCGGCGAGGCTCTTGCGGGCCCCGGCCGATCGCTCGGCCCCGACGTCCTAGCGGTCAAGGTGAACGGGACGCTGGTGGATTTGAGCACCCCCCTCTCCGACGCCGCGACGCTCGAACCGGTGACCTTTGGATCGGCTGAGGGAAAGGACGTGTATCATCACAGCAGCACCCACATCATGGCTCAGGCCGTGAAGGAGGTCTTTCCCACGGCGCAACTGGCCATCGGACCGGCCATCGAAGAAGGGTTTTATTACGACTTCGCCTTTGAGCGGCCCTTTACCCCCGAGGACCTCGAAAAGATCGAGGCGCGGGCTCAGGCGATCCTCAAGGCCAACCACTCGTTTCAGCGGATGGACATGCCGAAGCAGAAGGCCATGGAATTCTTCAAGGAACGGGGGGAACGGCTCAAAGTCGAGATTTTGGAATCCATCGAAGACGACACGGTCTCCCTCTACCGCCAGGGTGAGTTCATCGATCTCTGTCGGGGTCCGCACGTGCCCTCCACCGGGCGGGTGAAGGCCTTCAAATTGCTTTCCAGCGCCGGCGCCTACTGGCGTGGCGATGAACGCAACCCCATGCTCCAACGGATTTACGGGACGTCCTTTCCCAGCCAGGCCGAATTGGACGCCCACTTGGCCAAGCTGGAGGAAATCAAGCGGCGGGACCACCGCAAGCTCGGCAAGGAACTGGACCTGATCACCATCCAGGACGACATCGGGCCGGGGCTCGTGCTCTGGCATCCCAAAGGCGCCCTGGTGCGGTTGCTGATCGAAAATTTCTGGCGCGAGCAGCACCTCCGCCAGGGGTACGAGCTGGTCTACTCTCCGCACGTTGCACGGCTGGATCTGTGGAGGACGAGCGGGCACGTGGACTACTACCGGGAGAACATGTTCGCCTCGATGAAGCTGGAGGGGAGCGAATACCAGCTCAAACCCATGAACTGCCCCTTTCACATCATGATCTACAAGTCCCATCTGCGGAGCTACCGGGAGTTGCCCATTCGGTACGGCGAATTGGGCACGGTGTACCGGTATGAGCGGACCGGGGTGCTCCACGGGCTGCTTCGCGTCCGGGGGTTCACGCAGGATGACGCCCACCTGTTCTGCCGGCCGGACCAGATCGAAGAGGAGGTCAGCCGTGTGCTGGACTTCACCTTTTACGTCCTGCGCACGTTCGGGTTTTCCGAATTCGAGGTGTACTTGTCCACCAGGCCGGAGAAGGCCGTCGGGTCTCCCGATCACTGGGCACAGGCCACCGGCGCGCTGGAAGCGGCGCTGAAGGGGCGGGGAGTGGTCTACCAGATCGACCCCGGCGAAGGGGTCTTTTACGGGCCGAAGATCGACATCAAGATCAAGGATGTATTAGGGCGGGCCTGGCAATGCTCGACCGTGCAGGTGGACTTCAACAACCCGGAACGGTTCGAACTCGCCTACGTGGGAGAGGATGGGAAGGCTCATCAACCCATCATGATTCACCGGGCCCTGATGGGCTCCATCGAGCGGTTCTTCGGCATTCTGCTGGAACATTACGCCGGGGTGTTTCCCACTTGGTTGGCTCCCGTGCAAGCCAGGGTTCTCTGCATCACGGACAAACAGCGGGCCTATGCCGAGGCCGTGACGGCTCAGATCAAGGCCGCCGGGTTCCGTGTCGAAGCCGATCTCCGTAATGAAAAGGTGGGTTTCAAGATTCGGGAGGCCGAAAAGGCCAAGGTTCCCTATATGCTGGTGGTCGGGGACCGGGAAATGGAAGCCGGGACCCTGTCCGTCCGCGGGCGGAGCGGGGCGAATCACGGCGCCATGACCCCGGCGGCGGTTATTGAGATGATCCAGGCCGAGGTGGCTCAGTCCCTAGGGACTATGCCACCGTCACACTAACCTTTTTACAAGCACGAGGTGCCCTATCGTTCCGAAGCTGCGTGTGAATCGTGAAATCCGGGTCCGGGAGGTTCGCGTGATCGGTCCAGAGGGAGAGCAGTTGGGGATTCTACCCACGCCCGATGCCTTTCGAAAAGCCCAAGAAAACGGCTATGACCTGGTTGAAGTGGCGCCGACCTCCCAGCCTCCCGTCTGCCGGATCATGGATTATGGGAAGTACAAGTACGAGCTGAGCAAGAAAGAGCATCAGAGTCGTCGACACCAGAAATCAACCCAGGTCAAAGAAATCAAACTCAGGCCACGGACCGATCGGCATGACCTGGAAATCAAAATCCGTCAGATCAAAGGATTCCTGGCCGAGGGGAACAAAACAAAGGTGACCGTAACCTTTCGCGGGCGTGAGATGGCCAATACCGAACTGGGCCGTAACATGATGAACACGGTCGTCGCGGAGTTGGCCGAGTGCGGAACCATCGAGTATCAACCGCGCATGGAGGGTCGAAGTCTGATCATGATTGTGGCTCCCAAGGCCTAAAGGGGAGCATTGCGTGGCGAGAGTATGGAATAGTGAGTCGTGCGGTGTGAAGGGGTATTGAGAAAGGGACGAGGCAAAGACCATGAAACTCAAAAGCCATTCGGGGGCCAGTAAGCGGTTCAAACGGACCGGCACGGGGAAAATTGTCCGGCGGAAATCCGGCCGGCGGCACATCTTGACCAGCAAAAAGCGGGATCGGAAGCGGAGATTGAAAACGACGGCGATCGTGGATCCGACCAACCGACACGCAATAGAACGGTTGATGCCCTATAACTGACCAGGCGATGGGCGATAGGCCATAGGCGATGGTGAAAAAACTATCGTCCTATAGCCCATAGCCCCGCGCCTCTAGCCTACGACTGAAGCGAAGCGAAGGAGAATGAAAGATGCCAAGAGTCAAAGGTGGGCCGAAAACGAGGCAGCGGAGAAAGAAACGACTGAAGCTGGCGAAGGGGCAGTACGGCGCCAAGAGCCGGCTGTTTCGGAGCGCGACCGAGTCAGTCGATAAGGGACAGACTTACGCCTTCGCGGCGCGGAGGCGACGGAAACGGGATTTCCGGCGGCTTTGGATCGCCCGAATCAGCGCGGCCGTTCGCCTCCATGGGCTGACCTATAACCGGTTTATCAACGCCCTCAAAAAAGCCAATGTGGTGTTGGATCGGAAGGTGCTCTCGGATATGGCGATCAAAGACGCGGCGGGCTTCGAAAAACTCGCCGAGCTGGCCAAGCAGCAGCTCCAGCCCGCCTAAATGGTTTCTCTGGTTTGTTTGGTTTGTCTGGTTGTTTCGGGTTGTTCCTAGTACCAGATAAACCAGACAAACCCCCTCGACCAGACGAACCTGCTTCGTTCACCCTTCCCGTAACAGCGCGTCCACTTCTACCTCAAAACCCACCGTCGGCATCGTGATCTGCCACTGCTCGAGCACCTCCGGGTGTAATTCTCCGATCACGCCCAAAGGTTGTCCACGGGACACGATGCGCCCGCTCCGCCCCTGTAAAAACGAGGGATGGTCGATCGGTTCCAAGACATAGGGATGGTCCAGGTAGAACAGCAGGAGATCCAACGCCGAGTGCGCCTCGGAAAAATTGGCATTGGCGTGGGCGATCAGCGTGCCCACCACCGTCAGGGTCTTGGACCCGAGTTCCTCCTGGGAATCCGGCACCGCGACCTCTCCGACCTCGAACAACCGATGGGGATATTTGGCCCGGCTGGACGCCGCCTCCACCCGGAGCAGGGAGGGGGTGATCCACTGACGCAGGCAGGCGTAGGTCTGCACCATGACGTTGTCCACCTCGAGGATTCGGCCCCATTCGCTCTCCTGGAGACGCATGCGATCGACCAGGTCCTGCCGGGACACCAGCACGTTGGAGATGATTTCCTGAAAGCCCATTCCGACCAGGAGGTCCCGGATCCGATCCGAGCGGTCTTCCACGCGGGAGAGACCGCCCACGGTGAACTGGGATGGCATCAGGGGGGTAAAGCTCCCGTAGCCCCGGCTGATCGCCACGTCTTCCACGACGTCCACCGTGTGCATCAGGTCGTTCCGGTAGGGGGGGAGCTTGACCGTCAGCTTGCCGCGAGAATCGGTGACCTCATATCCGTAGGCCACCAAGGCCTGGCGAATCTCTACCGTGCCGATCCGCTCTCCCAGGGCCGAGTCGATGGCCTTGGTGGTGATCGGACGGGGTTTTCCAAAATCCAATGGCGTGCGCAGGGTCTTTCCTAATGGCGTGGCCGTAGGATAGACCGTTTCGATCGGTTCGATACGCGCACCCCGGTCGGCCAGGTTGACCGCCAGGATGTTGAGGGTCAGCACGACCATCAACAGATCGGTGCCGGTGACCTCCACCAGCAAGTCCAGGTCGTCGACCTGAACTTCCCCGATTTCCCGGCTGTTGATGATGGGCGGCATGGACAGAATCTGCCCTGCCTGGTCCCGCAAGACCGGCAAGCGGTCT
>JBFFYZ010000108.1:0-6586 GCA_041568895.1 Nitrospiraceae bacterium | reverse complement strand
TTCACCAGGACCCGATAGTCCTCGTCGTCATCGACGATGAGCAGCCGCCTGGGGCGTTCTTGGATCATGCCGGCCTCAGCGGCGGCTTCCCGGCGAGCCTTTCCCAGCTCCTGGCGGGCCTCCGGACCATCCCTGCCCACTCCGGAGCGATCGGCCTGGACCGGGGCTCCCTCCTCGGATCGTGGCTGTTCTTTACGGCCCTTCAAACAACGCCTCCACAAACTCCGAGGCTTTGAACTCGTGCAGGTCGTCCGGCCCCTCGCCCACCCCGATCAACCGCACCGGAATTTTCAATTCTTCGCTGATGGCGACGACCACCCCGCCACGGGCGGTGCCGTCCAGTTTCGTCAACACGATCCCGGTCACACCGACGGCCTCGTGGAATTGCCTGGCCTGAGACAGGGCATTCTGCCCCACGGTCGCATCCAACACCAACAACACCTCATGGGGAGCGCCGGGATGCTCCCGCGCCAGCACCCGTTTCATCTTGCGGAGCTCGTCCATGAGGTTGGCTTTGGTGTGGAGCCGGCCGGCCGTGTCGATCAGGACCAGGTCGGATTGGCGCGCCTTGGCCGCGGCCAGGCCGTCGAAGACCACCGCTGACGGATCCGCCCCGTGCTGGTGACGGATGACCTCCACCCCGAGCCGTTCCCCCCATTGCTCCAGCTGCTCAATGGCCGCGGCTCGAAAGGTATCGGCCGCCACCAACAAGGGACGCATGCCCTCCTGGGAAAAACGCTGCGCCAATTTGGCGACCGTGGTGGTTTTGCCGACGCCGTTGACGCCGACGGCCAGGACGACGTAGGGTCGCGGGCCGCGAGCCACCAACTCCACGATCGACGGTTCCTGACCGGCAGGAAAGGCGGCCAGGATCCCTTCTTTCAGAAGCCGCAGTGTCAGAGGGGGACCGGTGAGGCCCGATGCGTCCGCTCCGCGCACGTGAGACCGCAGCCCATCCATGAGCCGTTGGACGGTGCGAACGCCCAAATCGGCCGAGAGCAGCGCGCCTTCCAGCTCCTCAAGAAGCACGGGATCGGGCCCGCGGCGAATCAACCGGTCCAGGGACCCCTGAACCACCTCCCGGGTTTTGGTCAATCCTTGTCGAAGCCGATCTAACCAGGCCATGTTCGAGCCGTTGGACCTTTCTTCATCCTGGGTGCCGGCTACCGGCTACTTGAACCTTGACCCTATCAGGCCAGGGCTCAAGGGGTCAATATTTCACTGTTTTTGGAAGGGGCATAAGGGATCTCAAAAGGGCCTGCTCCTTCCGGCGCATGCGGCGAGCCTCCAAGGGACCCTGCTCGTGGTCATAGCCGAGCAGGTGGAGGACTCCATGGACAAGCAGGATGGCCATTTCCCTGTTGATGGAATGGCCGGCTTTCGCGGATTGGCGGGCTGCGGTGGGGAGCGAAATGACCACATCGCCAAGGAGAGGCGACTTGGGGCCACCAGCTTCCCGCATCGCAAAGGCCAGCACGTCGGTGGGGCGGTCGATCCGCCGATACAGACGGTTTAAACGTCGCATCCGGCCATCCCCGACGACGTCCACGCTCAACTGCGCGCGAGGTGCACCAGCCGCCACCAGGATCCGTTGGGCCAGGGCCTTGAGGGGAACCGTTCGGATCCGACCCTGCCGGAGCCGACTCCGGACGACCACCTGTGGTGAGCTTGGCCGACCTACCTGTGGCGAGCGCCGCCTGCGGTGAGCTTTGTCCCTCGACTCGGCTCGGGACCCTGAGCCCGTCGAAGGGCCGAACCGTCGAACCACCTGTGGTGAGCGCAGTCGAGCCACCGCCATCAGTGCGGTTGGCCCTCTTGGTCTCCTCCTCCCCGATGGTGGCCCGGTCGCCCCTTCGGTCGGTGCCGCTCCCGCTTAGACCGCTGCTCCTGGCGGGATTCGGGTCGATCGCCTCCGTGCCGGTCATAGGCCTTGATGATTTCCTGAACCAGCCGGTGGCGGACGACGTCACGCTCGTCGAAGTAGATAAATTGGATGCCGGGAATCTCCCGCAAGATCTCCCGCACCTCGATCAGCCCCGACCGGCGATCAGACGGCAGGTCCACTTGCGTGATGTCCCCGGTCACCACCGCCTTGGAGTTGAAACCCAACCGGGTCAGGAACATCTTCATCTGCTCTGCGGTCGCGTTCTGGGCCTCATCCAAAATGACAAAGGAGTCGTTGAGGGTCCGTCCGCGCATGAACGCCAGGGGGGCAATCTCGATGTCGCCCCGCTCGATGAGGCGGTTGGCCCGTTCCACGTCCATCATGTCGTAGAGGGCGTCGTAGAGGGGGCGGAGATAGGGATTGACCTTGGCGTACATATCGCCGGGCAGGAACCCCAGCCGCTCCCCGGCCTCGACGGCGGGCCGGGCCAAAATGATGCGGCTGACCTCCTTCCGGGTCAGAGCCGCCACCGCCATGGCCATGGCGAGATAGGTTTTCCCGGTCCCCGCAGGGCCGATGCCGATCACAATGTCGAACTTTTGGATGGCCTCGATGTAGGTCTTCTGGGTGGCCGATTTGGGCACGACGAACCGCTTCCGCGTCGTGATCGGGGCGGTGTTGAGGAGGAGTTCTTTCAGGGGAGCGTCGTGGTTGGTCGGGAGGGCCTTGAGCGCAAACGTGACGTCTTCGGCCCGGAGCTCATACCCCTCGGCGGTCAAGCCGGCCAGTTCATGGAGAACCCGTTCGGCCTGCCGCACGGCCTCGGGCGCGCCCTCCACCGCCACTTCGTCGCCACGCGCCGACACCTGCACCCGCAATTCCTGCTCGATCATCTTGAGGTGCAGATCGTGGTAGCCAAACAGGTTGGCGGTGTTCGTTCCCTCTCGAAGCTTGATCTTGCGCACCCGCTTGGAACACGCCTCCGGGTAAGATGGGTGCCTCATTCTAGCAGACATTCAAATCGGCTGACAAGCAAACGGTGGTTCGCCCTGGCCTCCTAAGCTTTGAACATGCCAGGCGAAAACTTCGGATGATAAAGAAGGCGATGGGTTGGGTCAGCTGGAGGAGCGGGGGCAGCGGCGGAACCGGGATACCGGCATGACGATCCCACCCGGAACGGCAAGACGCGGTCACGACTCGTGGGGGTCTTCCGAGGACTCGGCGCAAAAGCGGTAGCCGATCCCGGGATCGGTCACGATAAACTGCGGTCTGGCCGGATCTTTTTCGAGTTTTTTCCGGAGTTGGCCGACGAACACCCGCAAATACTGCACGCGATTGTCGTAAGCCGGCCCCCAGACCGCCGTGAGCATCATGCGGTGCGTGAGGGGCTTTCCGGCGTTTTGCACCATGTATTTCAGGAGGTCATACTCGATCGGGGTCAGCTTGACGCCTCTTCCGTTCATCCGCACTTCCCGGCGATCAAAGTTGATCCACAAATCCCCTTGCTTGAACACGGGCTCCGCACTCTTCGCCCCGGCGGACCTCCGCAACCCGGCCCGGATCCGGGCCAACAACTCTTCCACGCCGAAGGGCTTGGTCACATAATCGTCGGCGCCCTTTTCCAGCGCATCGACCTTGGACCGTTCGTCGTTGATTCCGGACAGGACGATGATCGGTATGCTGAATCGGCCACGGACCTGTCGGGTCAGCTCCAGCCCGTCCATGCCCGGCATCCGGAGATCAATCACCATCAGGTCCGGAGGACGGTGGGAAACGGCCTGCAAGGCCTGCTCGCCGGTCTCGGCGGTGACGACCTCGTAGCCCTTCCCCTCCAGGTTGACCCGCAGCAGCCGGAGGACGCCGGGCTCGTCATCCACCACACATATGCGTGCGCCGTGACTCATGCGTGACTCCGAATGTTGGACATCGGGCTCAACAGAATCGACTCGTCAGGCGAGGCATGTACCCTACCATGGAACGGTGCCTCGGCCTAATGAATCCGTTCAACTCGCCTCAGGAATCGAACCGTCCTTTTAACGACCAACATCCCCTCTCAGGAGGACGCTGGTTCCTGGGCCGGAGGAGCGGCCAACCCCAATTCGAACTCCTGAAAGGCGCGCCCTCCCTGGCCATCCTCTACCGCCACCCGAACTTTGTGGGTGCCAAAGCTGCTGGCGGTCAGCTCCCACCGGACCTGTCCTTTCTCGGCATCAATGGTCATGCCTGCCGGGGCCGATTCGAGCTTAAAGGTCAGGCGATCGCCGTCCGGATCCACGGCGGTCACCGCATATTCGTATCGCACCTTGTCAATCGCCGTTGGCGGTTTGGAGGTAATGGTCGGCGCACTGTTGGAGACCGTGAGCGGTTCGGAATATTTCGGCTTGCCCGGTCCCTCCCCGTCATGGGGAATGGCTTGGGCCACGAGGGTATCCCCTCGGACGAATCCCGTTGTTTCCAGGATCCCATCCTCCCCTCCAGCAATCGGTTGACTGTTCCGCCACCATTTGAAGGTGTACCGGAAAAAATCCTGGTCCGCATCGACCCCTTCCGCCTTCGCCACCAGCCGGTCTCCGCTTCTCAGGGGGTTGGGTTCGAGGGTCACCCTCGTCACTTCAGGCAACGAGTTCACGACCTCGACCGGCCGGGAACGGAACGGCTCTCCGTCCTGTTTCCCGTCCGAGGGGAGCACCTCCACCATGAGTTCCTGCCCCCGCTGGAAGCGACTGGGGTCAAGGGTGGAGGTGGTGTCGCCCAGCATCGTCCGGCCGTCGACCAGCCATTGGAAGCGGTAGGTCACGGGATCTTTGTCCGGATCTTCCCCTTCCACTTGGACCAGCACCGGCTCGTTGCGGCGGGCCGGATCGGGCACGATCGTGGCCATTCGGACCACGGGAGGGTGATTGCCGGAGAGGCCGCTCGGACCAGGCGAAGACACGACGGGAGTGCTCATCGGCTCAGGTTGGTTCGGAGAGGAGGATTCGGAGGTACAAGCGGGAAGCCCCAAGACTGCTAGGAGCCCGACCGAGAACCATGAGGCTCCTAGCAGCGTAGCTGTGCGGCCCGTCTCAAGAAGGGATACGCGTGAGGCCAGGCCCCTTGCGCCAGAGGCCCGACGCCCCATGGCTGTTCCTGCCTGCCTCACGCGGTCACCCTCCCATTCGCTTAGGTCCGCTGGCTGAGCCAGGAAATGTACCGGCTCCAGGACGACAGCGCCGGCTTTCCGCAGAACTGGTTCAGCGCGCCGGTGCTGGCCTGGATGAAGCCGGTAATCCGGCCCGCGCAGCCTGAGCCGCTGGCTGTGCCGGACGCACCGGACCCCTGGCCGCCGATCTGGACTGCCATCTGGGACGGCAACCCGGTGCCAAGAGAGACTTTCTTGCTCACGTTGGTGTTGCCGCCGGAGGTCTCCGTCCCGATGACCGATTCCTTGTAGGCGCTGCCGGTCTTATAGAACAGCGCATAGATATACCCGTCTCCCGAGGCGACACAGACGTCGCCGCTGGGGATGAACGAGGTGAAGAACACCGTGCCGCCCAAGATCGTCGGCGTGCTCAAACTGCGCTCGCTGGACGAAAGGCTGACGTACCACCCCTCTTTGCTCGCGACCAGCCCGACCAGGGAGGTCGTCGAGGTCCCGTCAAAGGTGGTCACACCGGTCACGCCGGTTACCTGGTCGGTCCCGCTTGCACACACCACACAGACGGTGGCGGCGGTCACATTGACCAGGTCCTTGCGTTCGCAGCTGGTCGTGGTCGTCTGGACGCAGGCATTCGTCACGACAGGGTCCTTGACCCCATAGAAGTACTGAGTCGCGGTGTAGGTCTTGTCGGTTTGACCCATAAACCGCCCGGTCCCGAAGAACAGCCAGATCTGCCCGGCATCGTCCAGGGTCACGGTCGGCGCCGCCGTGATCGGTCCGACCTTCGTCCCCGTACAGCCGGGAGAAGGCGAACAGCCGAACTCCGACAAGAGGATGGTGGGCTGGCGCGGAGAGCCGCCGCTGATCCCCCAATCGGTGCTCGGGTTGGTAAAGGCGCCGCCCTTGGTCGTCAGGCGGTTCATCCGCCCGATCCACTTGGGGGTGCCCGCCCCGTTGTCAATCACGCTCCCCAGGTAAATCGCGTCCACCCGGTAATCCAGGTTGGAGTCCAGCGTGATCACATCGCCCATGAAGGAGTTGCTCACGCCGGTGGAGAAGGTGGTCACGGTGAGACTTCCCGGGGTCGCGGGCGAGATGTTCTTGGGCATCTTGAGCACGGAGGTTTTGCCAATCTGCGTGGAGATCCCGTCATACCCGGTCGGCCCGGAGCCCACCACGATGAACCACTCCGCCTGGCTGTTGTCCGTCTTGGTCTGGCTCGCCGGATTCACCCGCACGATGGTCGGATAGCTCGTGGTCAGGCCCAGATCGGACGCCGAAAAGGACCAGAGCATCTTCCCGTAGTTGGTGCTCTCCGGATTCGTGATGTCCAGGACGAAATAGGCGGAGTAGAACGTCCGGGTGGTCGGAACCCCGCTGCCGAAATCGGCGGTCACGGTCATGGGCGGAGCCCCGGTCCCGCTCACGCACGACCCGCAGCTCCCGCCCAGGCGCATACCGCCGATCAGGATGGTGCCCCAGCCGCCCGGATGGTCGGCGTCCGGCGTGAAGATCCGCACGTCCGTCACCCGCGGCTTGAGGTCCACGTAGTACACGTGCGT
>JBFFYZ010000107.1:0-6592 GCA_041568895.1 Nitrospiraceae bacterium | reverse complement strand
GTGCTGGGGTTGACGATCACGACGGGCACCCCGTTCTTGGCCAACGTGAGCGCCTCCTGCTCCGCCAGGTATTTGGATCGCTTGTAATGGCCGGACATCTGGTCCAGGGATACGGGCGTGTCCTCGGTGCCGAGGCCGCCGCCGGGCGGCAGACCGATCGCGCCGATCGTGCTCGTATAGACGATCCGCTCCGTGCCCACCTCGCGGGCGGTCTCCAACAGGACGCGGGTGCCGGTGACGTTCACGTCGTAAAACACGGAAGGGTCCCTGGCCCAGAAGGCATAGAGGGCGGCGACGTGATAGAGGTGCCGGCAGCCGGCCAGGGCGCGGCGCAGGGAGTCCCGGTCGCGCAGGTCGCCATGCACGGTCTCGACCTTGAGCCCCGCCAGGTTGCGGAGGTCGCTGTTTCGCCGGGCGAGCACCCGTACCTCGGTGCCGGCCGCGGCCAGCGCGCGCACGACCGCCGCGCCCACGAACCCCGTCGCTCCGGTGACCAAGGCCTTCATAAATCAGTGATGAATGATGAATGATGAATGATGAATGGGGGAAACGGATTGTTGAACCCGGGCAAATTCAATTCAGCGTTCATCATTCCGCGATCATCATTGTATCAATTGCGGCGGGCGGTGATATACCGGGCTACTTCCCTCAACGGCTCCGCCTTGGCGTCGAACGACTGCAGGCGGCTGATCGCCCGGTCCACGCACTCGTCGGCGAGCTTCCGTGCCCCATCGACGCCGTAAAAGGAGGGATAGGTTTTTTTGCCCCGCTGAACGTCGGTGTTCGCGTTCTTGCCCAACTCTTCCCGAGTCCCCGTGACGTTCAACACGTCGTCGGCGATTTGGAAGGCCAGGCCGACGTCCTCGGCATACTGGGTGAGCTGACCCAATTGCGCGGGGGTCGCACCCGACACGAGGGCTCCCATGCGGACGGCCGCGCGTATGAGCATCCCCGTCTTGTGGGTGTGGATGTTTCTGAGGGTGTCGAGGTCGATGTCCTTGTTTTCGGCCTGGATGTCCAGCACCTGCCCGCCGACCATGCCGGCGTTGCCGGCGCCCACCGCCAACTCCTGCAGAATTTGCACTTGGCGGACCGGGTCGAAGGGGTCCATCAGATCGCGGCGGCTGGAGAGCTCGAAGGCGTAAGTCAGGAGCGCGTCGCCGGCCAGGATGGCCATGGCCTCGCCGAACACCTTGTGGTTGGTCAGTTTCCCACGCCGGTAGTCGTCGTTGTCCATGGCGGGCAGGTCGTCGTGGATCAACGAATAGGTGTGGATCAACTCCAGGGACGACGCCACGGGCAGGATGGCCTTCGGAGGGGGTCCGACCGCCTCCGCCGCGGCGATCGCCAGGATCGGACGCACCCGCTTGCCGCCCGCGAACAGACTGTAGCGGATGCTTTCGTGCAGAGCCTCCGGCGGGGTCTTGGTGGAAGGCAGCACGGCGTCCAGGAAGCGATCCACTTCCTCCCGCTTGCGCTCGAGGTAGTCGCCGATGTTCACGATGGTCGCGGAGGGTGACGAATGTCCATGATTGGCCGGCAGCGTGGCGAGAGAGTAGCAAATGGGTTCACGGGGTGTCAATCAAGCGGACAGGCGATAGGCAATGGGCAAAAATTCTTGGCTATAGGCTCTAGGTCCTGGGTTTATAGGTCTTCTGTTCTGGCCAATTGCCCATGGCCTATTGCCCCTTGCCGGTTTGGTTGGGTATACTCCCGCGCATGAGCTTTCGAATGGCCGGCGGTGATTGGGAGCCCATGCTCCTGGCGAACGAGCCTCGATCCTGCGGGGTGTGCGGGAAGGGCCTGTGGCGGAATTTTACCTTTTTCCGCGGCGGGTGGTCGCGCTGCACCGTCTGCGAAAAATTCGTGCATTACAGCTGCCTGGCCAGCGGCGCCTTTAAGTTTCTGAAGGTGCGCCCACGGGTGTGTAAGGCGTGCCGGACCGAGGAGCAGCGTGTCAGAACCGGGGAGTCGGTGAAGCCGGCGGTCGCGTCGTGACCCTGTCCTCCTCCACCGGTCCCCACGTCGATAGGGCGGTGTGGCACGACCGATTTGCGGGAGCGGTCCGCTGGGTCATCGCGCCCCTTTTGCTCTTTTCCGCCGGATTTTTTACCGCGGATTTCCTCCTCAGTGGGTTGTATACCTGGCCCAGGACCAGCCGGATTCTTGTGCTGACGATCACCGTCAGCGTGCTCTCCTACGAATTCGTCTACAAAGAACCGCGCGCGCGCTGTTCCGGCCCGCCCGGAGATCGCCCCCTCAAAGCGCTCCTGTACTCCTGCATGGTGCCCTACGCGATCGGCGCCCTGGCCATTATGGGTCTGGCCCGAGTGGCGTTCTGACCCGTCCATCGCTCTCGTTCGGTCGCGTCGGTTCCGACGGGTGCCCGGAAATCCTCCGTCGTCGTGGTGCCGCCCGGCAGCCCTGTCTCGGGGGCCGGTCGGGTTGAGAGAACGAGATGGCTCCAATTTTCAAAAGCGGCGCCTTCATCCAGCAATGCTTTGCCGCCCATCGCCTGTGCCTGAGCCTGAAAAAGTATTCGGGCACGGAAAAGATCCTGCTGGCCTGCTCCTCCTGTAATCTTCAGCACCGGTTGACCCTGCGCGGATTTTCCGGGTCGGTGGTCGGGGAAGTGGAGATTGGGGATACGGACAAGCGGCGTCTCGGCGGGGCGGGTGATCTCGCCCGGTGCGCCGCCGAGCATCCCGATGCCTTGGGGGTCAGCGAAATGGATGTGCTGCAGGAATTTATCCGCCTGCGCTGCGCGGAATGCCGCCGCGTGTACGAACTGCAGATTTCGTTATTCGAAACGCACCAACGGTAAAAACCAACGATGATTGCTGAATGGTGAATGATGAGAATGATGAGAATGATGAGTAGGAAGGTCATTGAGATCAGAAATTCGTCACTCCTCGTTCAGCGTTCATCCTTGTAAAAATGTCTAACCCCATCACCTTTACTCCGGAAGAGCTCAGCCTCGTAGCGGATCGGAAGTTTTTTCGCGCCAAGGCGGTCATCACGAAGAAGGTGCGGGGCGTATTGGACGCCGTCTACGCCGGGTTGAAGGAAGAGGTCAAGCAGGTCACCCTGGTGGCGCCGGAGGGTTTCGATTCCGAGAAGTTTCAATTCGTCAAGGGCGAGCACCTGGAAGACTATCCCTACCAGTACCTGGATTTTCCCAAGCATTTCGTGGGCAACGAGAAATTTACGTTTCGGTCCCTGTTCTGGTGGGGCCACCACTTCGTCTTCGCGCTCATCCTGGAAGGCCGGGGGTTACGGCGATACAAACAAAACCTCGTCAATCGCTTCCACCAGGTGGCCGGCCGCGAGTTGTCCCTCTGCTTGGGACCGTCGCTCTGGGACTGGAAGCAGGGGGAAGGCTACACGCTTTCCCTCACCCACGAGCGCAAATCCGAGGTCGGGGCGGTTCTCTCGAACCGGCCGTTTTTCAAATTGGCCCGGTTCGTCAGTCCGGACGATCCGGAGGTGCGGGACGGCCGCGTACCGGAGATCGCCAGACAGACGTTCCGCGATCTCCTTCCGGTGATTACGGCATGAGCCAAGCCAGCGGCAGGCCTACCTGCGAGGCGGGCCCTTTTCTTACGGTGCCCTGATGGCCATGGGAATCGGTCTCTGGATCCTCCTCGCCCTGGCGATCGGCGTGCTGGCCGCCCGTGAATTCGGCCGATCCGGCCCCGGATGGTTTTTTCTGGCCCTGTTGTTGAGCCCTCTCAGTGGGCTCCTCCTCTTCCTGTTGCCCGCCCGCCGGCGTCTCTGCCCGCATTGCGGCCACGCGGTGGATCCCCAGGCCCTCCTCTGTCGGGCCTGCGGCAAGGAACTGTTCGGCCAACAGGAGGTGTTCGGCTTGCCCAAGACCACCCGGATTGTCCTGGTGGTGTTGGTGGTGGCCGTGCTGGCTTCGGCGCTCGGCCATTGTGGGTCCCCGATGGACGGCCCCCGGGAGGCGCCGCGGACGATCGTCGCGTTTGTCGTACCGTTTTTCTCCGCAGTCTGCTAGGATTTTCCCCGCGAGGACAGAAGGGTGCTGCCCGTTCGATTGACGGTATTCATTGAGGAGACGGTTATGACACGTCATGCACCGCTGCTTGTAGTCGTGATGTTGGCTGTGGGAGGGATCCTGAGCGCCGGCTGTGCCGGCAAAGGCGAGGTCATTACCCTGAACGTGCAGAGCGGGGTGGAAGGGACCGGCGCGCCGGAGGCACTCGCCAAGCCGGTCCGGGTGGTGATCGTACCCTTCGAAGACGCCCGCCCCGATGCCAAGCGGTTAGGGAAGCGTACGCACCTCTGGGGAGGCGAAACCTACTTCACCGTGCCGGACGGGCAGGGTGGTGTGGTCGTGGCTCAGGCTTTGGCGCAATTCCTGACCCAGAAAGGATGGGACGCTATCGTCGGCGATCCGGCCAAGCTCAAGTCGGAGAAGCCGCCCGACATCACCATGACGGGCACGGTCCGGGACTTCACGGCCAACGCCAAAAGCCGATTCGGCTCCACCGTCATCACCTCGGCCCTGAAGGCCGACGTGCGGGCGGTGAACGCGGCGGACGGCAGCACGGTCCGGATGCTGCTGAACAGCGCGCGGTCGCAGACCGTCGTCTGGTTCGAGCCGGAGGATGTCGAGAACCTGGTGACTGCCACAGTGCAGGAAGGCGTCCAGAATATGATGACCAGCACCAAGTTGGACAAGGGACTCCTGCGGGTGCCCTGACCAGGGCTGATACGCGAGCGGATGCGCGTGTGGAGGCAAAGGAGAGCCGATGCGTGAGCGTCGGTGGGAGTCCGCGGCGGGGATGGAGTTCGACCAGGTGCTCGCCGTCGGCGAGCGGCTCGCCTCCCTGGGGCTCAAAGCGGTCCGGCCGGCGAACGACGTCATCTGTTACGTCGAAGAGTGGACGGTGGAGCGGCCGGAGGATCTCGACCGGCTGGACCCGTGGCTGACGGAGGATGTGACGCTCGTCCATCTTCGGGAGGGGTGGCGCGGGGATTTCTTCCTCCTGGCCGGCGCCTACCATACCATTTATCAGCGATACCAATCCCTGGGCACCTACTGCTCAGTCAGCCACCCCTGGCTCATTCCGGCGCCCCTGCAGACCCATGAGTCGAAAAGCATGCTGTGGCTGGGCTTCCGCCACACCCATGGGTTCATCCGCGTGCGGCTGCACACGAAGGAAGTCGTCACACCGGGCGAGAAGCGGGCGGAGGACCGGCGGGCCCTTTGGGTGGAGGAGCGGCGGCGGGCGTTTCAATCGGCCATCGATCTTCTGGAGTTACCCATCGAGGCTATACTTACCCAGGGGAGCCTGGTTCTCCAGACCAAGGAGACGAGCGTGCCGTTCTTCTGTTCCTGGCCGGACGCCTTCGGCCCCTGCCAGTTCGAATTCCTGTCCACGGATGCCTTCGAGTTCCTGGTGCCGGCCAGCCGCCTGGCCGCCACCATTGGGGACGAGCCCGCGGTGGTCCGGGCGTATCTGACGGGATTTGCCGAGGCGGTGCTGGAGGAGTTTCAAACCGTGGAGCCCAAACCGCAGATCGGCTACCGCTGCTCCGCCCATTGCCCGCTGGACGACCTGCCGGAAGTCCTCCGGGCGATCGCGCCGGCCGGGCGACTCTACGCGACCCTCTGTGAATTCCAGACGCGGGATCTGCGGCCGGACGGCGAGGACGCTTCGGCCATCGTCGGGGTGATGGGCCTCCAGGGGGCCTTTAAAATGGAAGTGCGCCTGAACCGGGCGCCGCTTCCGGAGGACGCGATGCCCGAGTGGATCGAGAGCCTGGTCGGGCATCCCATGCGGTACGTCCCCCTGCCGCCGTTTCCCTGACCGGTCCTGATCGGAGCCTATGCCGCTACCCACAACGCCGCTCGTCGCCCAGATCCAACGCGCCCTCGCCAAGCCCTTCATGCCGGTGGTGTTCTTCTTCGCCGGCGTCACCTACGACACGCTCACGCTCACCCGCATCGACCGGCTGCTCGATAACCTGATCCTGCTGCTGTATTTGAGCCTGCTCGGCTTCCTGATCCTCCTGGTCTCCCGGATCGAGCTGGGCAAAGACGATCTGGCCCACCTGTCGGTGGGAACGTGGGACGTCGCGAGCCTCGCCGAGCGGGCCAGGCCCTACTATCCGATGGCCATTCAGTTCCTCCTGGGCGGGCTTTTCAGCGCCTACGCCATCTTTTACTCGCAAAGCGCCTCCTGGACCACCACGGCGGTATTCTTCGGGGTTCTCGTCGCCTTCCTCGTGGCCAACGAGTTCCTGCGGGATCGCCTGACCAGCGTCAAGCTGCTGGTGAGCCTCTATGCCCTGGTGACCTTCAGCTTCTTCACTTTTTTTCTCCCGGTCATCACCGGGATCATGAACACCGTCATGTTCCTGGTGGGCGCCATTCTCAGCGCGGCCGTGACCGTGGGCCTCGTGCGGCAGATTTACCGAGGCGTCGCCATGACCTCCCGATGGACGCCCGTCATGACCGGCCTGCCGGCCCTCGTCCTGATCGGAGTGCTGATCGCCTTCTATTTCCAGAACTGGATCCCGCCGGTGCCGCTGGCCCTCAAATTCGCGGGGGCCTATCACGAGG
>JBFFYZ010000106.1:0-6633 GCA_041568895.1 Nitrospiraceae bacterium | reverse complement strand
TTGCGGTTGGCATGGACGGTCAGAAACTCGACGCCCATCTCGGCCACCCGCGCCGTCGCCCGCCGCACGGTTTCCTCGATGTCCAGGAACTTTAGGTCCAAAAACACCCGGAGCCCGCGCCCCATCACCCGACGGACGAACTCGGGACCGGCCGCTGCATAGAGCTCCAGCCCGATCTTGATGAAACGGACGGTGTCCCCCAGCTGGTCCATGATCCGGTCCGCTTCGCCGACCGACGGCACATCCATCGCCAGGATTAATCGGTCACGGGCATTGATGGTCGCCATTCTCGTCTCCTTCCCAGCTTTGACCTTGACCCCTTTCGGGTTGTTGTGTTACAAATCCCCTTCTTTTTAAAGGGGGAACGACCGATGCCACCAGTGATTCACAAGTCCACGATCAAGCGAGCGCGCCAGGCCCTCAAACGCCAGCAGCGGAACCGAGCCGTGATGGGCACGGTCCGGGGCGCGATCAAAAAAGTCCAGACCGCCCTTGAAGGGAAACAGGCCGATGATGCGACCCGCTCCCTGAAAGAAGCCACGGCCATCCTGAGCAAAGCCGTCTCGAAGGGCGTCCTGAAACGCAACACCGCCTCCCGGCGTATTTCCCGCCTGGCTGCTCGGGTCAACGCGGTGGCGCCTTCCCGGACCTGACGGTCCGGACCGTCTGAATCGGTTTGGTCTTTCCGGAACGCGGAGCCGGCGTCCCAGCGGGGCGTTGGGGAGGCGGGCCGGCGGGAGGGCCGGCCGGATGACGGCCAGGCTGACGGCCCGCATCAGGCTCCCGGGCATCCGTACTCAACGCCAGGAGCAGAGTCTCCAACACCCGCTCGGGTGATCCCGCGCTTCCGCCCTTCAAGTTCGAATCCGTCTCCAGAAACATCCGGAAGGCCGCCTGCAGATGGGGTTCCGAAAAATACCGGAGCTGCCCCAGGAATTCCCGCAGACGGAACGGCGGAATGCCGAGTGCACGCGCGAGGCCGGCGTCCGACTCCCCCTGCTTCATCAGATCCTTGGCCTTCCAAATCCGCCGGTACTGCCACACCAGGGACCCCAGGATCCGGAGCGGCGCCTCGCCGGTTTCGAGATTCCGGGCCAAGATCCGGAGCGCGCGCCCTGGGTCCCGCCCTCCAATCGCCGCGGTCAGGTCGAACACCGAGGCCCCCGGTTGGCCTCCCCGGACCGCTTCCACCGCTTCCGGGCCCGCCACCTGTCCGGTCGGCACGTAGGCCGCTAACTTTTCGAGCTCCCGCCGCACCGTATTGAGGGATTCCCCCGCGAGCTCCTTGAGCAGGTCAATGGCGTCCTCAGTCAGACGGACTCCGAGGCGGTTCGCTTCCTGCCGCACCCAATCTCCCACTTGCGAAGGAGGGAGCGCCGAGCAATCCACCAGCACCGCCCGTTCTTTCAACGCCTGGGAAAATTTCAGCCGGCCGTCCAGCTTGGCGGCCACGAAGACAAGCGTGGTGGACTCACTGGGCGATTTCACGTATGGCAGCAAGGCCTCTGTTTCCCGCGCGGGTAATTTTTCGGCGCCTTTCACCAGCACCAGCCGGCGCGGGGCGAAGACGGAGACGGACCCGGCACAGGCCAATATTTCCGCCGCCTCCGTTTCATCGCCGTAGAACAGGTCTGAGTTGAAGGCCTCCAGCCCCTCTCCGGCTTCGGTGGCCACGGCAGCCTTGATCCTGGCCACCGACTGATCCCGCAGTAGATCCTCCTCGCCGGCGATCAGGTACAGCGGGGCCGGGCCTGTCTTTCGCAGGGCCTGATCCAGTTCAAGGGCCTTCATCGGGAATCCTTTCCACGCAAGGGTCCGGTCCTAGTCGGTGGATTAGGGAGACGGTGGCGTCCGGCCTGTGGCCTTGCTCGGGCTGGAAGGCGTGTCGGCCTGGGATCCCGAGGAACCGGTCGCGGTCGGGCGTTGCAAATGATTGAGAAACCGGGTGGCCAAGTCCTCGGCGATCAACTGCCCGGCCTGCTCGAGGGCCCGATCCTGAAGGACGCGGTTGAACTGCAGATCGTTGGTGACGAAAAACTCCGAGGCCGCCGAGGCCTCTTGTTTCCACACCGGTTTGCCCGTGCGCAGGTCCTCCACCACGGCCACCACCTTCACGATGACTCGGCTTTCAAAGGTCGCGGTCCGATTAAAGGTCAGAGAGGGCAGGCTCAACGACACGATCTGGCCTTTGAGGATGAGGTCGGCCGGTTCATAGTCGTTGACCACGAGGGCGCCGCTTCCCGCAGAAAATTCCTTGCGCGTATAGGTCGTATATTTCAACTCCAGATTGGGTTCGAGCGTGCGGTTCTCGAAATTGGGAATTTGGAGGCGGGGGGCGGTCCCCGGCTTGAGGGTGGAAGGCACCGCGGCTCCGATGGTTGGGCCGGGCCCCTCCACTCGGAATTGATACCCGCATCCAACGAAAATGAGGCAAGAGGCGATGGGCAATAGGCAATAGGTGATGGGTTTCACCCATAGCCCATAGCCCATAGCCCATAGCCCCCAGCTTGATATTGGACCGCTAGACGACAAAATTCACCAGCTTCTTCTCGACGTAAATGATCTTCCGCGGCGTTTTGCCCTGCAGCCAATCCGCCAGCTTGGGATCCCGGCGGGCCAAGTCCACCACCTCCTCCTCGCTCGAATCGGCGTGGACCTCGATCTTGCTGCGAAGCTTTCCGTTGACCTGGATCGGAATCGTGAGCCGCTCGCGCTGCACCAGGTCGGGGTCATAGGAAGGCCAGGGTTGCCGCCCCACGCTGGGGGTGTTCCCCAGGACTTCCCACAGCTCTTCCGTCACGTGGGGGGCGAAGGGCGCCAGGAGCAGAACCAGCGTGTTCAGCGCCTCGCGAAGCGCCTCGGGCTCCCCGGCCATGGGGGGACGGGCCGGGTCGGCGGTGAACTTGTACAGGCCGTTCACGCATTCCATCAGGGCGGCGATCGCGGTGTTGAACTGAAATTCCCGTTCGATGTCGTCCGTCACCTTCTTGATCGTCCGGTGCGTCAATCGTCGCAGCTCCAGCACCGGGGACGCGACCTGGCGCAGGACCTCGGCGGCCTTGGGCTCCAGCCCCGCTCCCAACCCGAGCCGTGGCTGCAGGTCCAGGATTAACCGCCAGACCCGGTTGAGAAACCGGGAACAGCCCTCGACGCCCGTATCGCTCCACTCCAAATCCTTGTCCGGAGGCGCGGCGAACAACGAGAAGAGCCTGGCGGTATCCGCGCCGTACGTGGCGATCAGGTGCTCCGGATCGACGACGTTCTTTTTGGACTTGGACATCTTCTCGACCCGGCCTCGCTCGACCGAAGTCTGACAGTGCCCGCAGCGCCACCCGTCTTTTTCGGAGCCCGTCAGGTCGCCGGGAAGCAGCCACCCGTGGGTCGCGCAGCGGTACGTTTCCTTGGTGACCATGCCCTGGGTCAGCAGGTTGAGAAACGGTTCATCGGCGGTCGTGAGGCCCAAGTCCCGGATGACCTTGGTGAAAAACCGCGCGTATAGGAGATGGAGCACGGCGTGCTCGATGCCACCGATGTACTGGTCCACGGGCATCCAGTACGCCGCCGCGGAAGGTTCGATGGCTTGCTTGTCGGACTTGGGCGAGCAGTACCGCAGAAAGTACCAGGACGAATCCACAAACGTGTCCATGGTATCGGTTTCCCGGCGAGCGGGCTTCTTGCAGCGCGGACAGGGGGCGGTGAGCCAGGCCTCCGCTTGGCTCAGCGGGGACGAGCCCTTCCCGGTGAAGGGCACATCTTTCGGGAGCACGACGGGGAGATCGGTCTCGGGGACCGGGACGGTCCCGCATCCCTGGCAATAGAGCATGGGAATCGGCGTCCCCCAATACCGCTGCCGGGAGATCCCCCAGTCCCGCAATCGGAAATTCACGGTCCGCCTGCCGAAGCCTTGTGTTTCCACATAACTCGCGATTCGATCTTTGGCTTCGTCGATCGAGAGGCCGGAGAACTGGTCCGAATTCACCAGGCGGCTGCCCCCCTCCTGAGCCTCGTATGCCGCGTCCATGTGGGGTTCGCTCAGGGTCGCGGTGGGATTCTGGATGACCAGCCGGACGGGGATGTCGTATTTGTGGGCGAACTCGAAGTCCCGCTGATCATGCGCCGGCACCGCCATGATGGCGCCGGTCCCGTACTCATAGAGGACGAAGTTGGCGACCCAAATGGGGATCCGGGCCTTCGTAAAGGGATTGATCGCATAGGCGCCGGTAAAGGCTCCTTCCTTTTCCCGATCCGCCGCCGTCCGAATGGCTCGGTCCTGCCGGGACACCCGGGCCACCAGATCCCGGACGGCGGCGGCCTGAGGACGTCCGGCAATGAGGGGCTCGACCAGGGGCGACTCGGGCGCCAGGCTCATGAAGGTCGCCCCGAAAATAGTGTCCTGGCGGGTCGTAAAAATCCGAATGTCCCCGAACCCGTCGAGGGGCTCCGCGAGGGGAAAGTCAACCTCCACCCCCTCGCTTTTCCCGATCCAATGGCGTTGCATGGCCCGCACCCGTTCGGGCCACCCGGTCAACCCGTCCAGGCTGGCGAGCAACTCCTCGGCATATTCGGTGATCTTGAAAAACCACTGTTCGAGGTCTTTCAAGGTCACCAGGGCATCGCACCGCCAGCACCGCCCGTCTTCCACCTGCTCGTTCGCCAGCACGGTCTCGCAGCTCGGACACCAATTCACCGTCGAGCGCTTTCGGTAAGCCAGACTCCGCTCGTACATCTTGAGGAAGAACCATTGGTTCCAGCGATAATAGTCCGGCTCGCAGGTGGCCACCTCCCGGTCCCAGTCGTAGGACAGGCCCATCCGCCTCAGCTGGTTCCTCATATAGAGAATGTTGTCTTGGGTCCAAATCTGGGGATGCACCCCCTTGTCGATGGCCGCGTTCTCGGCCGGCAGGCCGAAGGCGTCCCACCCCATGGGGTGGAGGACGTTGCAGCCCCGCATCATCTTATAGCGGGCGATGACATCCCCGATGGCGTAGTTCCGCACGTGGCCCATGTGAATCCGGCCGGACGGATAGGGAAACATTTCCAGGCAGTAGTATTTGGGCCGGCCCGGCTCTTCCCGGCTTCGCCAGGTGCCGGACTGCTCCCAGTGGGCCTGCCATCGGGCTTCCACGGTCCTATGATCGAAGGGCCTACTCATACGAAGTGATCCCGATTACTTGGCATCAGGGGTAACGGAAGAATCTAGCATAGACCGGAGGGGGTCACAAGATTGCCGCTCCCCCTCCTTCCCACGGCGACCTCCCTGACTGCTCACTCCTGACTCCCTACTGCTCACTGCCTTACGTCTCACACCTTAGGGCACACCTTACGGCAACCCCGGATCTTATGGTAAAAGGACGCAGCGGATCGCCGATGGCTGGCTTCTATGCGACCCATATTTTCCCCCGACTCATGGATTGGGCCATGGGCACGAAACGGTTTCAGCGTTTGAGGCAGGAAAGCTTGGCCGACCTGTATGGAACGGTTCTGGAGATCGGCTTCGGCACCGGTCTCAACCTACCCCACTTCCCCCCGGCCGTGAGGTCACTCACCGCCCTGGACCCGGCCACGATGCTTCCCCGCACCGTGGCCAGGCGAATGGCCAAGGCGCCCATGCCGGTGGCGGTCGCCCACGTGAGCGCCGAAACCCAACCCTTCGAGGACGGACAGTTCGACTGCGTGGTCAGCACCTGGACGCTCTGTACCATTCCCGACCCAATGGCGGCGCTCCGGGAAAGCCGGCGCGTGCTCAAACGGGGGGGACACTTCGTGTTTCTGGAACATGGGCGCAGCGACGACCCTCGTGTTGCGCGCTGGCAGGATCGGTTGGATCCCATCCAGCAGCGCCTCGCTTGCGGCTGTCACCTCAACCGCCGCATCGACGCCCTCATCGCCCAAGCCGGGTTGAAGATCGAACGCCTTGAGCGGTTTGCCCTCCCGATGGTCCCGCGGCTGGTCGGCGAGATGTACCGAGGGACCTCCATCGTCCCGTCGTAGAGAAGATCCGAGCGCGCAGGGCCGACTGCCGCCAGATCCCGGACAAATAGCACACAGGTATCGGACCCGATCAGCGGAAAAGGACGCGCGAGATGGCACACAACACAGATGCGGTGAACCCGGCGGGGAGTCGGGACAAAGCCAGATCCTTTGTGGCACTGGTGATCGGGTTGATCGTGGCCACCCTGGTGGTGGCCGGGATCGGGCTTGTCCTGTTCCGGCAGGCGGAATCGCGCCTCTTGGACACCTCGGGAAAAACCCTGTCCCTGCTGGCCGCAGATATCGCCAGCAACCTGGATCACACTCTCTATGAACGGTACGGAGACATCCAAAGTCTGGCCGCCCTGGCCGTTCACGCTCAAGATCCCAGGGTGGTCACCCAACACCTCAGCCGGATCAAGGCCCACCATCCGGCCTACCGCACCTTGTGGGTCACGGACGGCCAGGGTCGGGTCGTCGCGGGGACAGATTCAGCACTCGTGGGACAGGACCGGAGTCACGCCGAATGGTTCCGCACCGCCGTCGTAGCAACCGAGCTCGTTACCGGATGGAAGGTTCCGGAATTGATTGAACTACTCGGCATGGCGGCAATTTTTGTTACAACCCTGATGCTCAACCTGGCTTTCCTGCGGATCAATCCCT
>JBFFYZ010000105.1:0-6647 GCA_041568895.1 Nitrospiraceae bacterium | reverse complement strand
TCGGCCTCGTCCTCGGCCTGGGCGGCTTCGACTATCTGGACCTGGACACCCCGCTCCTGTTGGCCGCCGATCCCGTGCATGGGGGTTTCCGCTACGACGGCCCGATCCTCCATCCATGGTCCGGCCCTGGCCTGGATTTAGAAATGAATACCATGGTGTTTAGCACGACTGTACAATAAAGAGGTAACCTAGCCTCCTTATCCGCATCCCCATATTGGCTTGAGCAGCTGGGACACCAGGGCCGGAGCGCGTCAATGCAAAGATCCAGGGATACAGGCATTGGGCAGGGTTCGACGGCCATCTGGCTCATGCTGATGCTTATGATCGGTGTCTCCGGCTGCACGATCACCCCCCTTAGACCTGCTATCCCCGAAGAAATCAGGATGCAGCTGAGGACCATCGGCGTGACGTCCGGTCCTACCCCGCCCAGTGCAGAATTCCGGCTACCGGCCAAGGGATCGGCGGCAGGCGCGGGACGAGGGGCGGCCAAGGGCGCCATGAACATGGTGGCTTTGGGACTGCAAGGAGCCACTGAGGTAAATGATGGTGTTGGCGCCGCTCTGGTTCTCGCCCTTGGCCTCGCCCTCGCTCCGCCCGCCGCTGTGGTCGGTAGCGTGTACGGTGCGACCGTGGCCGAGCCGACTGCGAAGGTTGAGGAAGCCAACGCAGTTTTAGAACAAGCCCTCGCCGAGCTGCCCATTCAAGAACGGTTTCGGGATCGAACCTTTGAAACTACTCGAGAACAAACCCGCTATTCTTTGGTCAAACTAGTAGATAAAGAGCCTGGACCCAACGAGCAAAGGGACTCCTCTCGACCAGAACCCAGCTTTGAGGAAGTAGATTCCGTGCTTCACACCAACGTGGAGATGGTGCAACTGGCGGGGGAGTGGGGTGCAAATCCTTCCCTTCGGCTTGTGATGAAGGTCCAGGTAACGCTCCACCAGAAAGCAGACGGCTTGGATGTCGCCGTGCTTATCCTCGAATACCGAGGTGGATGGTACACCTTCACCAAATGGGCCGACCATAACGCGGAGCTTTTTCGCGCCGAGTTGGACCGCGCGTACCAGGATCTGGCCGAACAAGTTGTGGAAGAATTGTTCTTGATATATCGTTTTCCAAGGCAGACGTTGCAATGAACACCCCCGTTCCTCAAAAACCAGTACCGACGGCTGCCTCCTGCGGCCCCCTCCCGAGAGTTTGGCTGTTGTTCACCCTGGGCTCCGTCGCCCTTCTCGGCATGAGCCTGGCCGGTTGCACCCTATCCGCCAAGGTGCATGGGCTCGAGCCGGAGTATCCGCCGGCCCGATGGCACATTTGGGCTATGCGGCCAGCCTTTATGGACGTGGACTCCCTGCAACCGACACTTCGCTGGGAGGCCTTTCCCCGGCCATTCGATCGAGAGCACGACGACCTGGGGATTCTGCCGCGAACCAGTCACATCAGTTACGATCTAAAAATCTGGGAAGCAGAGGATGACTATCCGGGGGTATTCATTTCCAGCGGGCGAGGAATCGCCACGTGGATTGCGGGCAACACCTCACCCGGAAAACCAATCTATGCCAGGGTTGCCCTGCCTCTTCCCTCTCACGGGGTGGAAATACCTTTGAAGCCATCCACCAAGTATTTCTGGACGGTGCGAGCACGATTCCTAGTGGACGGCCACCCCAGGGTGACTGAATGGAGCCGACAACTCATTGAAACAGGACCTGGCTTTGGCCCATTGGTCTTCTATCGGTTTGAGACACCCGGCAGCTCGGAAAAAAACAAGTCCGCCACTCCAACCGAATGAATACTATTGAATCCCCCCTTTCAGGCATGGGGACCAATTAACGAATTTTTCTAGCCCGCCCACTACCCTTCCTTTTTACCCGGTCGTCCCTCCTCTCCCGTTGTGCTAGACTACCCAAATCCATTCGGCCACCTTCTTATTCTGGAAGGAGTGCATGATGGGAAAAGCGGATTTTCAAGTCGGCTTCGTCGGCATCGGGAGGATGGGCGCCAACATGGCGCGCCGGCTCAAGGACAAGGGCTATCCGGTCGTCGCCGTGTATGACGTGGACTGGGTCAAGACCGAGGAGCTGGCCACCGAGCTCAAATGCGAGGCGGCCGGCATTCCCGCGCGGGTCGCCGAGCTGGCGAACACGGTCTTCACCGTGGTCACGGATGACGCCGCCATGCGGCAGATTTACGCCACCGATCGTCCGGACAGCCTGCTCACCCATGCCAATGGGCGGCTCTTCATCAATTGCGCGACGGTCTCGCCGCAAATCCATGTCGAGGTCGAAGCGCTGGTCCAGGAGCACGGGGCCCAGAGCCTCGAAGCCTGCATGGCGAGCAGCATCACCCAGGCCCGCGAGGGGACTCTGTACCTCATGTGCGGAGGCAAACAGGAGGCGTTCGATCGAGCCAAGCCCTTGCTCGAGACCCTGAGCGTCAGCTTGCGCTACGCCGGGCCGGCCGGCGAGGCCGCCAAGGTGAAGGCGCTGGTGAACATGGTCATGAACTGCAACACGGCGGCGCTGGCGGAAGGATTGGGCCTCGGCGCGGCGCTCGGCCTCGATCTCACCATGCTCCGGGAAGTCTTCGCGCAGACCGGCGCGGCCTCACGGGTCTTGGAGACGGACGGCGAGGACATGCAGAACCGCGCCCACGACTGTTACTTCTCGGCGGCCCACGCCGCCAAAGATTCCGGCATAGCCCTGGCGCTGGCGGAGTCGGCCGGTTTGTCCCTGCCCCTGGCCAAGGCCACCGTGGAGCAGTACCGCCGTCTGGTGGCCCTCAACAAGGGCGAACTGGACAAATCCGCCATCGCGGAGCTGACCTTCAAAGATCGGCTGAAGGAGCACGGGAACGAGTGATCATTGGGGGCGGTGAGAATCGCGGTCGTGGTGGGGGCGCCGGCCAACTCGGCGGTTTGAAGGGCATTCACCCATGAATTTCCTTCGAGCGTATCTCGGCCTTGCGGCCATCGCAGCCGGCTCTCTGTCGGCCGGCGTGTTGGTCCGCGTCCTGTGGCCGGATGATATCTGGATGAACGAACCGTTTCATGCCGTCATGGAGGCGGTCGGGGCAGTGGTCTCGGTCGCCATGGCCTTCGTGCTCTTTGAGCGGAGGCATGAGCGAGAGGACGGCCAGGCGCGCAGGCTTGCCCTTGGTTTTCTCGGGATGGGGCTGCTCGAATTGTTTCATGCTTTCTCGCCCCCGGACGACGCGTTTGTCCTCCTCCGGACAACGGCCAGTGTGGTCGGCGGCCTTGGTTTTGCGCTCATCTGGATTCCGGCAGCCTCGATTGAGCGAACCAACTGGAGAGCATGGTCCTGGGGCACGGTGGCCGCGACGGTGGCCGTCGGGATTGGAATGCTCCTGCTTTCCGAACACCTGCCGCAGATGGTTTCCGCCGGAGAATTTGCGGGGGCCGCCATTGTGGGCAAAAGCGTGGCCGGTCTCTTGTTCCTGGTCGGCGCGGCGGGGTGGCTTCTTGACTATCGCCGGTTGGGCCGGTCTGAATCTTACCTGTTTGTCTGCCTGGCCCTTCTGTTCGGCGTCGCGGAGTTGATGTTCGCCTCCTCGACGATCTGGAACAGCACCTGGTGGTTTTGGCACATGTTGCGCCTTATGGCCTATGCGTTAGTGCTGGGTTTCTTGGCCCGTGGATATGTGCACGTGGTCGCGGACCTGCGGAGCGCCTTAGACCAGAGCCGGCGATCGGAACGCCGTCTGGCCGCCCAATACGCCACGACGCGAGTGCTCGTCGAGTCGTCCTCCCTGGCGAAGGCCAGCCCGAAATTGTTGGCGGGGGTCGGTGAAAGCCTGGACTGGGCGTTGGGCGTCTTCTGGATCGTGGATGAGCAGGAAAAGGTGCTGCGGTGTCTGGACTGTTGGCACGAACCGACGGTGGCCGCCGCAGAATTCGTGCGGGACAGCCACCGACGCACATTTCTCTCCGGGATGGGGCTGGCCGGCCGCGTTTGGGCCAGCGGCGAACCGGCCTGGATTTCGGACGTATTGACGGATTCGAATTTCCCACGGGCACCCCATGCGGCGAAGGCAGGGCTGCACGGCGCGTTTGCGTTCCCGATCCGCGTCGGTGGCCGGGTCCACGGTGTCTTCGAGTTTTTCAGCCACGACATCCGCGAGCCGGATCCTGACCTGCTCCAAATGATCGCGGAAGTCGGGACGAAAATCGGCCAGTTTATTGAACGAAAGCGGGCGGAAGAGACGCTCAGGGAAACGGAAGTGAAACTGCTTGAAGAAGCCAGGTTGGCTGAGGTCGCCCGATTACTCGGCGACATCGGGCACGATGTCAAGAATATGCTGATGCCCCTCGTGAGCGGCGCCGGGCTCCTGCAAGGCGAACTTGATGCATGCTTCGCCAATTTGACGGACCAGGAGAAAGGCAAGATCAAGTCGAGTCGTGAGCTGAGTACCGAAGTGATCGAGATGATTCAGAATAGTTCGCGCCGACTCCAGGATCGGATGCGGGAGATCGCGGATTCAGTCAAGGGGCTGAGCACCCCCCCGACCTTCGGTCCTTGTCGGGTGACTGAGGTGGTTGCAAGCGTGCTCCAAACGCTCCGGTTTCCCGCCTCCCAGAAAGGCGTCGTCCTGCGCACCGAAGGACTCGACGCCCTTCCGACCATCCAGGCCGACGAGAACCGACTGTTTAACGCCTTCTATAATCTCGTGAACAATGCGATCCCCGAGGTGCCGGCCGGCGGAACCATTACGGTCTGGGGCCGCCCCCATCCGGAGGACAATTCAGTGGTCATTGCGGTAGCGGACACCGGCCGGGGCATGTCCCCCGAAGTTCGTGAATCCCTGTTCACCTATCGGGTCATCAGCAGCAAGGCCGGCGGCACGGGGCTGGGGACCAAGATCGTCAAGGATGTGGTGGATGCCCATGGCGGCCGCATCACGGTAGAGAGCGAAACGGAAAAGGGAACCACCTTTTATCTTACCTTGCCCATCGAAGGGCCTGCCATTCCTACCCGCAGCCGGTCATCCTCTCCGGTACGATAGAAACCGGGTTACGGTAGGTGTTCGGCTCGCTACCGATGCTCTGCGGGCGCTGGACTGCGCGCCGGCAGGTTCTCCTTTCTAGATCCTGCAACGACGTGACCTTCCTGCCATTTGAGCCAGGTCTTCGGCATCGAAGTCTTCAGAAACCCCGTCCAGGTCGCCCAGGCTGAGGATCGGGCCAAATAGCACGCTCGTGCGGACTTCCCTCTGGGGCAATCCATACAGGTACAGGCCAAGCTGCTTGGTGATGACCTTGCGAAGTCGGGTAGCCAGAAGGCGAGCGTCCGGAAACTCACCGAAGTTGACGGGATCCATTCGGTAGGTGGACGCCACCACATACCGTCCCTCCTGCCTGATGGCGAAGGCGAACCGCCAGTCCTTGCCTCTGATATACATGTCAGACTTGGTCAGGCCGATGAGGAGAACCGACGAATCCTTGGCCAGATGAGGATAATTGCGCTTCATGAGGGCGATCAGCTCCTCACCGACCACCTGCCGGCGTACCCGATCCAGCACAACCGGGTCGATCGGCACGGACGAAAGAATCTGGATCGTCAGCCCCAGCTTCTGCCGGTAATAGATGGTGAGCTCACGGGGAGAAGGAAAGGTGATCGGTCCGAGGGGGACAAAATAGATATCGCAGATGTGCGGAGAGGGGTCCCCTACTTCCGATCGGCTGTCCGTCGAGTCGAGGGCCGGGCCCAGGGCAAGGACCACCGTGAAGAGGACTGCGCCAACGGTCCTTGCGACCCGCATCTTGTTTACCCGGCGAACTTAATCCCCGCTTTCCGGCAATCTTGATTGGCCGGGGGCCAGTCTGGCGAGAAAGACTACCGGTTCCTTTTGAAATTCTCAGGTGAGTCTTGGGTAAAAAAAAGGCGGTGACGGGTGCGCAGATCGGAGGCTGAGGACCGCTGCCTATAATCGTCCGAAGTTGGATATAAGTCTGTCATCGATGAACTCCGCCAGGCGCTTCTGATCCTCCGGAGAGATTTTGACGAATCGCGCACCAAGCTCAGAGGTTGTTGTAAACGTGACTTGAATAGTGCTTAGAATGCGATGATTTTTTTCCAGGTCGAATTCCAGTCCTAGTTCTTCTTCAAGCTTCACGCCTAACGTAGTGCGCACCCGCACGCCCTGTTCGCTCAGATTCACCAACCTGCCGGGCGTAACCCTACCGCCTCGGGTGATCTCCGCCGGGCAATCAAAAGTAATCCGAGTGAGTTTCCGTTTATAACCCATTGGTTTGGACCTCCTGTCCTATTCCAAGGGGGTAAAGCCCGTTGCCGGTACCCAGAAAATCCTCAAACGGCGCGCGCAACCCCCTTGTGAACCCAATACCCCACCCAAAAGAGGGTACCCGAAATGGGGGTACCGTACCGTTTGAGAATCGTTTTTGTCAACTGATCTATTTGCCTTGGCCTGAAGAAAGAAAAACTATGGGAAGGCTGGTGCTACCCAACCGGAAGGAGAGTTTGAGGAGAGCACCGCCGGGCCTCAATGGTCTTGGTTCGGTGACTACAAAAGAAAGCCTTTCGCACCTGTCCAGAGTGCGCTAGGCTCGATAATTCATACGAACTTGACGCCGGCCTCCTGCACCTCATGGTAGGGCAGGAGCCAGACCATGG
>JBFFYZ010000104.1:0-6664 GCA_041568895.1 Nitrospiraceae bacterium | reverse complement strand
GTGGATGACGGCGCACCAACTTGTCGGCCAGCTGTTCCATGACTTCGTTCATCGAGAAGCGTTGGGATTCGGCGGCGATTTGTGCGTGAAAGAGGACCTGCAGGAGCAAGTCGCCCAGTTCTTCCTGTAGGAATGTGGTTTCCCCGCGATCGATGGTTTCCAGCACCTCGTAGGCTTCCTCCAGGAGATAGGGCTTCAACGAATCGTGAGTTTGCTTCCGATCCCAGGGACATCCGTCAGGGGCCCTGAGCCGGGCCATCAGCCGCACGAGGTTATCGAATTGGTCGGACATCGCTTCTTCCTATCCCCGAAAAGGTCGGCGCGTGAAATTTATTATCCGCACCTTACGGGCATGATAGGGATCCCTGCGACTTTTGCCCGAAGAGCGGGGAGCCCACCGCGGGTTTGCCGGGCAGGAAAGCCGGAACTGACCACGCGACTGTGGTCGCTTCACCCGTTGCAACCAAGAAGCAACGGGTCCCCGGGCACGGGAATTCCGGAAGGATTCCGCCAGGCAAGCCCCGGAAGGGCCGCTCTGAGAGGCCCGGGAGCAGGGCGTCCCTTCATGCCCTGATGACTTTGCGTTCGCCATTATACTCGTTTTACGCGCCGCTTCAATCCGTCTCATCCTTGCAACACCTCAAGAAAATATGATAGGTTACGCGGCGATACATCATCACGAGGCCGTACTATGGGTGGAGAAGAGGAACGGGGATTCGTCATCCGGGACCGGCGCTCGCGCGTGGAGGGGGATCAGCCATCTTCGGAGCCAAAGGCCTCCCCCACGCCAGCATCCTCCCGGACTGAGGCGCCGGCAGGCGGGCCTGCCCGAACGGCTTCCCCTGCCGGGGGAGGCCCGAGCGCAGCCCCCGAGCACAGCCACGACGCCACTCCTCCGGTGTCGTTCTCGTCGTTCGTGTTTTCTCTCGGCACGTCGGCCCTGATGTTGATGGGAGAACAGCTCAGTCCCCAACAGGAAAAACTCCCGGTAAACCTGACTCAAGCCAAAGAAATTATCGACATTCTCTCCATTTTGGAAAGCAAGACCAAGGGAAATTTGAACTCCGATGAACAGTCGGTCCTGCAGGATATGCTGTATGCCCTGCGGATGAAGTATGTGGATCTGGCGTCGGGGAATCAGGCGACCACCTCCTCGTAAGTTCCGAGCCTGTCCTGCCGTCAATTGTCTTACCCGTTCTTCATTGATCAGCGATCCGCGCGATTGGCCTCATAGTTCAGCTTCGAGCTCATAGGTCCTCCATGAATGCTCCGGGTACGTTCGGATTTGGCTTGGTCGGAGGCATCGTCATGATCGGGATGCTGGCGGGTCCGGCCTCCCTCTTGTGGGCTGCCGAGGCCTCCGGCCCACCAAGGGAGGCGGCTGACCTCCGGGCGGGCTGGCACCTCCTGGAGTCCGGGCAGTACCGCCGGGCGGAAGCCGCCTTCACCCAGGCGGTGAAGCGGTCCGCGGACCAGAGTGCCGCGTGGGTCGGGCTGGGGCTGAGTCAATTCTGGCAGTCTAAAGACGACCTGGCGTTGACGTCCTTAACCCAGGCCCTTCGGCTGGATGCCGGCTCTGCCCTGGCGCACCGAGTGGTGGGCGTGATTCATTACCATCAGGGGCGTCTGTCCCAGGCGATAGATCATTACGAAGCAGCCGCCCGACTGGATCCCCATGACGTGGCGGTGCAGGACCAGCTCCAGATGGCTCAACGCGAATATCAAGCGGAAGCGGGATTGGACCGGCTGTTTAGCGTCCATTTCGTGGTGAAGTTTCCTCCCGCCTCGCGGGACCTCGCCAATCGGGTGGCCGAGCTGTTGGAGACGATTTATCAGGACGTCGGGGCCAAGCTGGACTATTTCCCCTCCGACCCGCTGACGGTGCAGTTGTACCACGAGCCGGAGTTTCGCGCCGTGACCCTGAGTCCCTCCTGGGTGCATGGCGTATTCGACGGGATCATTCATCTGGCGGTGGAGGCCATCGAGCGGGAACCGGGGCAGGCCCGGCGCTTGTTGGCGCATGAATATACCCACGCGGCCGTTCACCGATTGAGCTCCGGGCGGGCGCCCGTGTGGCTGCAGGAAGGGCTGGCCCTGGTCTTCGAGGGCGGGCCGCAAGTCCGGTCGCCCGGACCGAGCGCGTTTTTAGCCGGCCACGCGGAGGGCGGGGACTCACTCGTGGGATCTTCCTCCGGGTTCGTGCACCAAAGCTTTTTGGCCCTGACTCCGCACCAAGCCCGGGCGGCCTATCTTCAGAGCCATGCGGCGACGCAGGCGCTGATCGACCGTTACGGACTCGGGCCTGTGCGCCGCCTGCTGGAGAGGCTGAGCATCGAGCCCGACTTTGCCCGCGTGTTTGACGCGGTCCTCGGCGAGCGCTACCGCGGGTTTGAGGCCGTGTGGACCACCCCGGTCGCCAAAGAGAGGTTTTGATGCCGAGCCGATTTGACTCATCGGCCGAGCCCCCGTCCAAGCCAACCAAGCCGCCCGACCAAGGGGCGTGGCCCAGCCGGACGCCCAGCGATCGGCCCTGGCGCCGGCCGGCTCCCGGGCCCCCGCGGACTTATCAACAGTGGGACCCGGAGCCGACGTCCGAACCCGAGCGACGTCGGCTGCACCTCCGACCGGTCTGGATCGTCCTGCTCTTCCTGATTCCCTGCCTGGCGCTCACCGCCTATTACCTGAATGAGCAACAGAACATTCTGGCCGGCGGCACGGAGTCGATGCTTCCCAGCGCCGGGTACGCCTTCGTCCTGCTGCTGATCAACCTCGACCTGATCGGGCTCGTCGTGTTGACGCTGCTCCTGTCCCGGAGCCTGATCAAAGCCTATTTTGAGCGGCGACACCGGCTCGTGGGGTCCGGATTCCGGGCCAAGCTCGTGGCCGCGTTCATCGGCTTCGCCCTCGTTCCCACCGTCCTGTTGGCCCTGGTCGCCAGCGGGCTGGTGAACAAAGCCGTGGACGTCTGGTTCAGCGATCAAATCGAGGTGGTGCTGAAGGATTCCTACGAGGTGGCGCGTCTGCACCACGAAGGGCTCATGGTGCTGGCCGTGAACAGCGCCCGGGCGATCAGCCGGGAGATCTACCGAGAGGACATGCTGGTTCCCGAGCAGCGGGAGCTCCTCTCGGCCACCATGGCCCGGAAACGGGCCGAGCACAACCTCGCCGGGGTGGAAGTCTTTTCGTACAAAATGGAGACCCTGACCAAGGCGATGGACCCGCAGGTCCCGCCGGCCGTGCTGGACCTGCCCATCGGGCAGTTGGTGCTGCAGATCATCAAAGGGAACCAGGAGCTGACCTCGGTCCAGGAAGCCCAGAACGGGCGGCTGATCCGAGCCGGGATTCCTATCGCCTCAAACACCATTCTCGGCGAGGTGGACGGCGTGGTGGTCGTGGATGCGTACGTGCCGGAGTCCCTGCTGGCCAAAATGGAAACCATCGCCAAGCAGTACACCGAGTACCGGCAGGTCAAAGCGATGAAAAATCCGATCAAGGCCGGCGCGTACCTGTTCGTGGGGGTGATCACCGTCCTCATTCTGTTCGGGGCCACGTGGTTCGGGTTCTACGTGGCGCGGGGCATTACGGTGCCGATTCAGCGGTTGGCGGAAGCCACCGAGGCCATCGCGCACGGGGATCTGGGCGTCCGGATCAAAGTGAAGGCGGCCGATGAGATCGGGACGTTGGTGGATTCGTTCAACCGGATGACCGACGACCTGCGGAGCAGCAAATCCAAGCTGGAAGAAGCCAACATTTCCCTCAGGCAATCAAATCTGGAAATCGACGACCGTCGCGCGTACACACAGGCAGTCGTGGACACCATCGCCGCCGGGGTGCTGTCCATCGATCGGACCGGGATGATCACCACCATCAATCCTTCGGCCGAGCGAATTTTGGGGGTTCCGGCCGACCGGTTCCGGGCAAAACCGGTCAGCGAGGGGTTCAAGGAACTTGGGGTGGAGCTGTTCCAATCGGCCTATGACAAGGTGCTCGCCGACAACCTTGACAGCTACTCCTGCGAGGGGCCGATGGACGTGCAAGGCAAGATCCTGACCATCGGCCTGAACCTGTCCCGAATGAAGAATGAAGCCGGTCGGCACCTGGGGTTCGTGCTGGTCTTTGAGGACCTGACGGAGCTGATCAAGGCCCAGAAAACGGCCGCCTGGCAGGAGGTGGCGCAGCGGATCGCCCATGAGATCAAGAATCCTCTCACTCCGATCCAACTGTCCGCGCAGCGGCTGCGGAAGAAGTTTTTCGAGAAGTCCCCGGACTTCGAGCACGTCTTCGACGATTCCACCGAGGTCATCGTCAACGAGGTGAACAGCCTGAAACGGATGCTGGACGAATTTTCCAAGTATGCCCGGATGCCCGCGCCCCAAATGGTGCGGCAGTCCCTCCACGACGTGATCCGGGCCGTCATCGCGTTATACGTCGCCGCCCACCGGGACATCGAATTCGTGTTGGACCTGGACGAGACCCTCCCGATGGTCAACTTCGACCGGGAGCAAATCAACCGGGCCTTCGTCAACCTGTTTGACAACGCCATCCAGTCCATGAACCAAAAAGGCCGGATTTGGATCACGTCCCAGTATGATTCCAAGCGCCACCGGGCCGTGGTCAGTGTGGCCGACGAAGGGGTGGGGATCAACCCCGAAGACCAAGATAAGATGTTTGTCCCGTACTTTTCCCGCAAACGGACGGGCACGGGCCTGGGTTTGGCCATCGTGCACCGGATCGTCACCGACCATGATGGCCAGATTTGGGCCGGGAACAACCAACCCAAGGGGGCGGTGTTCACGTTGGAGTTGCCGGTCTAGACTTCGTGCGGGCCGAAACGTCCCAAGCCAGGCGTCCTGCCGACCGCAGCCGACTGTGCCGTGTGTCCTTAAAAGAGGTGTGAATGTCTGAATCGATTCTGATTGTGGATGACGAGCCGGGAATTCTGAATTCCCTGGGAAAAATTCTGGAGGATGAGTCTTATCAGGTCTCCGTCGCCAAGAGCGGGGCGGAGGCCCTAAAGCTCATCGCCGCCGATCCGCCCGACGTGGTCCTGCTCGATATCTGGATGCCGGAGATGGATGGACTGGAAACGCTGAAGCGCGCAAAGGAGCAGTTGCCCAAGTTGCTCGTGGTCATGATGTCGGGGCACGGGTCCATCGAAACTGCGGTCAAGGCCATCAAGCTGGGTGCCTACGATTATATCGAGAAACCGCTCTCCTTGGAGAACGTCACCCTCCGGGTCCGGCACGCGCTGGATCAGCGCCGTCTGGAGGAGGAAAATCTCAACCTTCGTACCAAGGTCGAGCGGCGGTTCGAGCTGGTTGGGAGCTCCCCGGCCATGCAACGTCTGCGGAAACTCATCGCGACGGCCGGACCGACCAGCGGCCGGGTGCTGATCTCCGGTGAGAACGGAACCGGGAAGGAGCTGGTGGCCCGAGGCATCCATCAGCAGAGCCCCCGCCGGGACCGGCCCTTTATCGCGGTCAATTGCGCGGCCATTCCCGAAACCTTGATCGAAAGCGAGTTGTTCGGCCATGAGCGCGGTGCGTTCAGCGGGGCCATGGCGCAGAAGCGCGGGCAGTTTGAGCTCGCCGACGGCGGCACGTTGTTTCTGGATGAGATCGGGGACATGAGTCTGAGCACCCAGGCAAAGGTGCTGCGGGCCCTCCAGGAGCAGCAGTTCCATCGGGTGGGCGGCAATCGCGTGATCAAGGTGGATGTGCGGGTCATCGCGGCGTCCAACAAAAACCTGGCCAAGGAAATCGAAGCGGGGACCTTCCGGGACGACCTGTTCTATCGGCTGAATGTGCTCCCCATCGAGGTGCCACCACTCCGGGCGAGGCAGGAAGACATTCCGGAGCTGGTGAGCCACTTCATCCGACTGCACGTCGAGGATCAAGGCCTGAAGCCGAAAGAGTTCTCGCTGGACGGAATAAATGCCCTGCAACAGTACGATTGGCCGGGGAATATCCGGGAGCTGCGGAACCTGATCGAGCGGTTGATGATCATGGTGCCCGGCCAGATGGTGTCCGCCTCCCACGTGGCGACGTTTCTTCAGTCCAAGTTTCCGTTGTCCGGCGGGGTGCCGGCGGCGTCAGGGATTTTCAAGCAGTACGATTCCCTCCGGGACGCGCGCAACGCGTTCGAGAAGGATTACATCACGCAGAAGTTGCGGGAAAACAACGGCAACGTCTCCCGCACCGCCGACGACCTCAAGATCGAGCGCAGCCACCTGCACCGGAAGATCAAGCTGCTGGGGATCGAGCTGCGGACCGAAGGGTAGGGGCGGCAGGCTAGCAAGGCTGCTGTCGCTTTCTGCCAGTGCCTCGTTGGTCTGCCGTAAGCCTCACCTTCGCTTGACTGCGGAACTCGTCCCATTTTGAGCTTCGCTGAATGGGACTTCGAGCAGTCCTCGTCACCGGCCTTCGGCCGGCCGCGTCGGCTCGGCAACGGCTGAGCACAACTCGGCCCTGATGCTCGCTCCAGCAGCCTCGCTAACCTGATAGAGAAGGAATAATCGTGTAAGGCGAAAATTTCCGTGTCCATCCCTTCCAGCGGAGGCGCAAAATGAGCGATCCGACCAAAACCACCAGAAGCGAAAACTAAAGGCTAAGAAGAAGCATGGCTGCCGAAGCACTGACCGTCACGATTGAGAAGCTGGTGCAGG
>JBFFYZ010000103.1:0-6697 GCA_041568895.1 Nitrospiraceae bacterium | reverse complement strand
GAGTCCATGGCCAGGATGAGACGGGCCCTCGATGAGTTCGTGATCGAGGGCATCAAGACCACGATCCCCCTCCACCGCCGCATCTTCAACGATGCCGAGTTCCAAAAGGGCCGGGTCTCTACGAGCTTCCTCGAGCGGTTTCTGGCCAACCATTCCCAGGGCAATTCCTGAGGTATCCCGACAAGGGCTGTGAGAAGGCCGTGGAATCACCCGTCTCATCCCTCTGGGTGGGCGGATGGGCCAGGGTAAGATGCTGCCGATTTGACCGGCGAAGGTCTCAACCGGGACAATGGCGGGGATGACATTCCAAAAACTTCAAACTCTACAGAAGATATCACGATCCCGCCTCTACGTAATCCTGGATTCGGGTCGAGGGAAGCGTCCCTTGGTGGAGGTGCTGACTCAAGCGGCCGACGGGGGGGCGCAACTGTTTCAGTATCGGGCCAAGTCCGAGACCGGCATCGACGCCTTCCGGGAAGCCAGCCGGCTTCGCCGGGCGGCCGCCGAGGTCGGGGCCCTCTTTGTCGTGAATGATCGGTGTGACCTGGCCCTGGCCGTAGAAGCCGACGGGGTTCACTTGGGCCAGGAGGACCTCCCTCTTGCTTACGCGCGTGGCTTGATGGGCCCTGACCGGATCATCGGCATGTCCACCCACAATCCGGCGCAAGTCAAGGAGGCGGTCAACGGCGGGGCGGACTACCTGGGTTTTGGTCCGATCTTTCCCACAGGCTCCAAACAAGATCATGATCCCGTCGTCGGCCTTGAGGGATTGCGGGAAGCCCGATCCTTGACGACCCTGCCCCTGTTCGCCATCGGCGGCATAGGGCTCGAGACCGCGTCTGCGGTGAAAGCGGCGGGGGCCAGCGGGGTCGCCGTCATTTCGGCCATCCTGGATGCGGCCGATATCACCGAGACGGTTCGCCAATTTCTGATCCGCCTTTCATGAGCCGGTCCGCCAAGGTCTTTAGGTCCCGCGCCTGCGCGATGCGTTCCAGGCCAGACTCCCATGCCCGGTTCAAGTGCCGCAGGTAGGGAAGGGGGCCGAAGACCGGCACATCGCCCAACTCCTTCACAAGCTCGACGGTAGAGGACTCCTGGCCGCGAGTGACTGAATCCCGGGACAGCTGGGTCTGGCGATTCAACATCAGTCCGACCAAAGGGATTCCGCATTGCCGCAGCGCATTCACCGTCAGCAAGGCGTGGTTGACGCCTCCCAGGGAAGTCCGCCCCACGACCAATGCCGGTAGGGCCAACCGAGCGATGAGATCCGCCACCGTCTGCCGTTCGGTGAGGGGCACCAATACCCCGCCCACGCCTTCGACCAGGACCAGGTCGTGACAGTCGCGGAGAGACTCATAGATCTTGACGATATGGTCCAGATTGAGGTGGATCTGGGCGTGCCGGGCCGCAGCCAGCGGGGCCACAGGGAGGGCAAGGCGGTAGGGGGCGATGCTCTCCATCGGATCGTGACTGGCTGCGGCCCTTTGAAGACGCTCACCATCGGATGTCCCGACCGCGTTCGGCTCGACACCGGTTTCAATCGGCTTCATGACCCCGACGTTGCACCCACGCTGTCTCAGGACCAGGGCCAAGCCGGCCGTCACGAGGGTTTTTCCGACCCCGGTATCGGTGCCAGTCACAAAACAACCTCGGAAGAATTTGTTCATTGACGATTGCCCCATTGAATCATTGCAAGACCGCGAGTCAGGAAGATCGAATCCGCCAATGGGTCAAGGACTCGATGACTCAATGAACCAATGGATCTAGAAGATGCGGCTGTCGAGGTTCCAGACCTGACCCGATGCCTCGGGGAACTCGGTTAAGTGCCGGATGGCCCTCGCGACTGCCTGCAGGTCCGGGGACCGGCCCAGGACGTGGTCTGCCATCTCCTCCCGAGTCGGCATGGCGGATTCGGACAGTTCCGTCCGGTGCCAGCCGGGAAGCACCACATTGACCCGCACGTTCGAGGGACCCCATTCCCGTGCCGCGGATTTGGCCAGGCCGAACAGACCGGCTTTGGCGGCGGCATAGGCTGCTTGGCCGTGGCTTCCCTGCTGGGCTGCATACGACCCCACCAGCACCACCACCCCCTCCCGCTGAGCCGACATGTGGTTCCCGACTGCTTGGAGACAATGAAAGGCTCCGGTCAGGTTCGTCTCGATAAGGAGGGACCAGTGGTCGGACGGCATCCGGATCGCCAGGCTCGCCGATCCCTGTCCGGCGTTGCAAATCATGGCGTCAAGACGTCCCCAACGCGTGGCCGCCTGGTTGACCATGTCCCTGACTTGGGCCCCAACCCGGATATCGGCCTGAAAGGCAGCCCCTTCGCCTCCGGACCGTTGGATCATCCCGACCGTCTGTTCCGCCTCCTGCTTGCGCTCCCGATAGTGGACGCCGACCCGCCAGCCGGCACGGGCAAATTCCACGCAGATGGCCCGCCCGATGCCCCGCGACCCTCCGGTCACCAGAACGGTGCGCGAGGGGGCAGAATCTGGACCGGTGCGTTGGGAGGAGGGCGGTGAGGGCAATGAAGCCATGGGTCGCTCGCGGGCCGCATTATCCCGAATGTCTCCGAGAAAGACAAGGCGCGCGCCTCGCGGACCGCGGATCCGAACGGCTCAGGGTTGCTGGCTTCTCAAAAAGTATGCTACGTTCAAAATTCCAAATTGCTTGTAGTTTGGAGGACAACGATGTGGTTTCGTGCAGGCACGGCGCTGACCTGTGGGCTCTGGGTCCTGATGGTCGTCCAGATGGGATGGTCCCCTCACCTTGGGGCCGAATCGGGAGGCCGCACCATCGTCAACGGCGAAGACTACTTTCCGGATACCCAGGGAAGCCGGTGGTGGTATCGTGGGGTCGTGGTGGAAGGAACCCTTCAAAAAATCGCCAGTAGTGAGTTCTCCAACGAATCCACGGTCAAGGGCACGCAGACGATCGAAGGGGTGACCGTCAAGGTGTACCATGACACCAATCCGGGCAATCACGGTCCATCCGACAGTTACTATCGGAAGGACGCGGCCGGGATCGTCTATTACGGTTCCGATCCTGGAACCGAATTGGAGCGGGCTATCGTTCCCTATCAGATCGTCCGCTTTCCGCTGCAAGTGCCTTCGTCGTTTGAGCAGTTCGACCGGAAAAGTTTGAACTTCGGTTCTGATTTGGACGGTGACCACCAAAACGAACGGGCCGACGTGTCGGCCACGGTGACCGTGGCGGGCCAAGAGACCGTGACGGTGCCGGCCGGAACCTTTCCGGACGCGGTGCGGATCGAGGCCCGCATGACCATGAAAATTGCGCTGACCAACCTGGACCGAACTGTGGCGGGGACCGACGTCATGACCGCTTGGTTCGCCAAAGGGGTCGGCCTGGTGAAATATGTGGAGCGGCAGGAAATCCCGCCGTTGCGAACGGACAAGGGGTTTGTGAGTGAAATTACCGAGGAATTAGAGAAGGTGGAGATTTCAGCGCAGGCGGCCTCAGTCCGTCGGTGCGAATCCTTGGCGAAGCGTGTTTTCGCTGATCACCTTGGCGACCATGAACTGGGTCAAATATTCGGGACCGCCGGCCTTCGCGCCGACGCCCGACAAACGATGGCCTCCGAAGGGCTGGCGGCCGACCAGCGCGCCGGTAATCGGCCGGTTGATATACAGGTTGCCCACGTCGAACCGCTCCCGCGCTGCGAGAATGTTCCGCGGACTCCGTGAATAGACCCCGCCCGTCAGCGCGTAGGGCGTGGAGTTGGCCACCTCGAGGGCGTCCTCGAAATCTGTCGCCCGGAGGACCGCAAGCACGGGTCCGAAAATCTCCTCCTGGGCCAAGCGGTGAGTGGGTCGAATCTCGGCAAAGACTGCCGGTCCGATAAAATAGCCGTCGCCGTCCCCCGACCGTTCCACGACGAGCCGGCCTTCCTGTCTGCCGATGTCGAGATATTCCCGCACCTTCTCCCTCGCCCGCTCGTCAATCATCGGCCCCATGCTGGTTCCTGGATCTTCCGGGGAACCGATGCGCAGGCTCAGTACCGCGTCGATCAGGCGTTTGAGAAATTGATCATGCACGGCCTCATGAACGATGGCCCGGGAACAGGCCGAGCATTTTTGGCCCTGGTACCCGGTGAAGGAGGCCAACACTCCGGTGACCGCCTCGTCCAGATCGGCGGTGTCGTCCACGATGATGGCATTTTTCCCGCCCATTTCGGCGATCACTCGCTTGGTGGTTCGTTGAGTCGGCCCCACCTGTGAGGCTTGGGCCAAGATGTGGAGCCCTACTTCTTTGGACCCGGTGAAGACGATCAGGTTGACGGACGGATGAGCCACCAGGGCCCGTCCGACCTCCGGGCCGCCGGGCACGAAGTACAGCGCCTCCTGCGGGAGGCCGGCCTCGGTCAGCAGGTCCACCAGCAAACGTCCCAGAAGCGGAGCCCGTTCGGAGGGCTTGAACAGCACCACGTTGCCGGTGACCAGGGCCGCGGAGACCATGCCCGTGGGAATGGCCAGCGGAAAATTCCAGGGCGGGATCACCGCCGCAAGACCGCGCGGCGCGTACACGAGGTGGTTCAGTTCTCCCGGTTCGCGGCCGAGGCGGCGGGGACGGTCCAGCCGGTGCATCTCTCTCGCATAATAGGTGAGGAAGTCGATGGCTTCTGCAAGGTCCGCATCCGCTTCCCGCCAAGGCTTGCCCGTTTCGAAGATCTCCCACGCGCACAGCTCGAATCGTCGTTGCCGCATGAGGTCCGCGGCTTTTACCAGAATTGCCCGTCTGGCGGAGGTCGGCGTGGCGCTCCAGAATCCAAGGCCGGCCTGGGCGGACTGGATAATTGCCGTCAGGTCGGCGGAATTGACTCCTCGCAGGCGTCCCACTTCCTGCTTGGGCGCCGCCGGGTTGCGGGACACTAGCTCGGCCCCGGACGGGGAGACCCCTTTCGGGAGCGGATAGGTGTACGCACGCCCCAATTGGGTTTTCACGGCGGCAATCGCCTGGGCCATGGTCTTGCGGGGAGTTTCCAGGGAGAAATCGGTGTGCGGCTCATTCGTAAAAGGCTCCCACCCCTCTTCAGCGGAACCAGGCTCCAAGCAGGGGACCGGTCTATCGCCCTGGTCCGTCCTGGCGGCGGGGACCCTGGGCGGTGCCAGGAGAGCCTCCAGCGGCTCCGATTCGACATATTCCTTTCGGAGGAAGGATTCGTTCGAGGTGTTTTCCAGGAGACGGCGGACGAGGTAGGCCATGCCGGGGAGGAGTTCTCCCACCGGCGTATAAATTCGAACCCGCCGGCCTTCTTCGACGACCGCGGCCTGAAGCGGTTCGGCCATGCCGAAGATCATCTGATATTCACAGGCCGCTGGGGGCAGGCCGGCGGCTTCGGCGGCAGCATGGACGTGGGCCAGGCTGCGGAGGTTATGGGAGCCGAAGGCCGGACGGAGAACCTCCGTATGGTTGAGAATGACCCGCGTTAACTGTTCGTAGTTGGCATCGGTCTCCGCCTTGTTCTCAAACAGGGGGACCGGCCACCCCCGTTCTTTGTACCGGATGGTCTCGGAGTCCCAATAGGCGCCTTTCACCAGGCGAATGCCGACCGGGGTGCCCCGCTGACGGGCCCAGCGGATCAAGGTGTCCAAGTCCTCACCGGTGCGCTTGAGGTAGGCTTGCATGGCGATGCCGCCGTGAGGGTAGGACCGGTAAGGGGGCTCCGACAACAGCCTAGTGAAAATCATCAGAGTCAGGTCTTTGGTTTCGGCCTGTTCCATATCGAAGGTGATACCGGCGGGGAGCGTCATGGCTAGGTCGAGGATTGGACGGAGCCGCTGCGCCACGCCTTCATAGCTGTCCTCGGGATCAATGGGGTCGAGCTGAGAGTAGAGCGCCGAGAGTTTGACGGACAGGTTGACCCTCGGCAGGGCACCAAGGTGGTCCGCTTCCAGGACGTTGTTGGGCGCCCAGGTCCGGGAGGCCTGGTGGAGGGCTGTCAGGGCCTCCAGGCAACGATCCCGGTACTCGTCTGCCTCCCGCTCGCTGACTGTCGCTTCTCCCAGGAGGTCTACCGAACAGGCACGGCCGGTGGCCCATCGTCGGGAGAGGACCGGAAGAGCTTTCTCAATCGAGGCGCCGGCAATAAATGTATGGGCCATCTGGTTGATGTGGTGGCGCAGCGACTTGGCGGTGAGCCGGGCGCCGAGCCTGGTGGCCGACAGGGCCTGCATGCCCCATTGCAGGAGAGGGGAGGGCAGATTTTGCTCCCCAAAATATTCCTGCATCAAACGGACCACCTGGTCGTCATTCTGCAGGGAGGGGAGGACATCTACGAAGCGAAAGAGTTGAACCTTGAACCGCTGGTCCTTCATGCACCAGTCCAGGAGGGTGCCGGTCCACCATCGCGAGTCAAAAATGGTTCCGGAACGGCTCGCGGAGCGTTCGGCGAGCTGGCGGCCGATACGCTGGATCGCAGGCTCAAGGGAGGGGGCATTGGCGGTCATGGGAGGGTCCTCCCAGGGAAAAACCCTTGTCTCAGTATACACCGGAAACGGTATTCGCTTGAAAATTTTGCCTTTAGCTGGTAGTATGCCACGATGTTTACCTTGGAGAAGGCTACCTGGAACTTTCAGGGGCCAAGTCAGGAGGGAGAGAGGGTGGATACAAAGGTGAGAAAACCGGATTATCCGGTAAGGGTGCTGTTTGCCGTGATTACCTTGAGCACGGTGATCGG